>DASTAO010000330.1:0-4100 GCA_035712525.1 Kapaibacterium sp. (SeqCode) | reverse complement strand
GCCGCCAAGTCCTATAGGCTTCAGCCGCTGCCTTGACGGCAACATCGACATCTGAAACCGTGGAAAACGGGAATAGGCCGATGATTTCATTCCAATTTGCCGGATTACGATTCTCAAAGGTAGTACCATTCGAGCTGTCCTGCCAGATGCCGCCAATATAATTCTGAAATTTTTGCGCCATAAAATGAATTAATGATAGTAGCGTTTCAAACGAATGCTGGTGTTGAAAAGTTGGAAGGCTCTGTACTGAACAATCTTACTGATATGAAAAAGACGACGATCATCTCTTACCTTTGCACATTAACCGTTATGATATTGCTTGCTTCGAATGCCTTGGCACAAGGCGGCATTGGCAAGTTACCACGCGACGATGTTGTCATGCTATCGCAAGCAGTCCGCGATTCGCTCTCTGATGAAATGTTTGCCCGGCTCGAAGATCTTCGCCGATATGCTCTGGCTAACAATCTCGATAGCGCTGCTCCGCTAATCGCCTTTAATACTGGTAGCGGCCCTGCAGGCTGGTCATGGTCAAGGGCCTGTTCGATGTCGAATCCGGATGATGTAAAGCGAGTACAGGAAGTCGTCGATAAGATCAAGAAATTATTTACCGACTACTCCGATCCGATGCATCAGGAATATTTTGCTGTCTTCAAAACCAAGGATACCCCATCTGGACAGATGGCACATTATCAGATCAATTTAATGAAGGGTGCCAAGAAAAAAATGGTAAGCTTCCATTATTATCCGGTTGGCGATAAATTATTATTTGGCACTGCCAATTGATCGGATCATCTCACGGTAGTACTACTTCATGGTCATAACCTTCGTCGGACCTGCTCAATCACGGTTTGTCCAAAATGATATCGAGATCCTTAGCCGCAAGCATAAGCTCCGCGTGATCGATGCGAATATGGGTCGTGGCAAATCGGCCGCGATGAATCTGCTGAAACTTGAATTAAAGATCATCCGAGATATTTTTGGAGCTGACGCCTTGTTCTTTTGGTTCGCTGATTATTATTCTCTCATCCCATCCATCATCGCAAGAATACTTCGCAAAAAAGTATTTGTAGTAGCTGGGGGATTCGATGTAACCTACATACCGGAAGTAAAAAGTGGCGCAAGAGTACGGCCACTCAGGTGGTTTCTTGTTCGTAATACACACCGCTTCGCAACGAAAGTATTTCCGGTAAGTAAGTATGCCGATAAACTTCTCGATACCAATTCAGTCCACCACGGGCCGAGCGAAGTAATTTACAATGCGGTTGATACCAATCGATTTCCTTATTCGTCCGCTCAAAGAGAACCTGTTGCGATCACAGTAACCCAACTCGATATCGTATTAGACTACTTACTTAAGGGAATCGATGTGTTTATTAAAACTGCAGAAGCAATGCCCGATGTTCGCTTTGAATTAGTTGGCATCCGCGGCCAGGCGTTAGATCATGCACGAAAAGAAGCAGCAAATTTACCAAATATAACGATCACCGAGGGACCTGTTTTCTATGAAACACTCCTTAACTACTACCATACCGCTTCAACATACTGCCAACTTTCGATGGATGAGACATTCGGCGTGGCTACAGCCGAAGCAATGAGCTGCGGTTGCATTCCTGTTGTTTCAGAAGTGCCGTCGTTGCGGGAAGTAACCGGTGAAACCGGCTATGTCGTTGATCGTAAAGATATCAATTCTATCGTGAAAGCAATTCGATCGAGCTTTGAGGCTACTGATGCCGAGCGACTTGCTTGTAGTGAGTACGTTAAGAAATTCGATATCGATCGCCGCGCCGACCATCTTCTCGAAGCAGTAAAATAATCCACACATGAAATTCAGCCAACATCTCGGCAAAGGCGCCTGGGGCTTTGCCACGAAACTGCTTCCGGCTATTTACGGAGCGGTGATAACGGTGTTGGTATTTAAGACACTCGTCAAAGTAGAAAGCGGCAAACTTGCCTTATTTCAATTGATCTTTGGAATGATCTTCACATTTGCCGATAGCTTCGCACTTCAGGCTATTGTAAAATTCGGTGTTGACCCAAAGAACGATCTGCAAGAACTTCTTACCGCCACTTCAGCGCTCTTCTTTACCTTTCTCGCCATAGTTCTGGGAGCTTTTGCTATATTCCCTGCGACCATTAGCAATCTAATGAATGCCGAAGGCTTGTCGCTCCTTATTCCAAGTTTGATCTTGCTGACGGTTATCACTGTCCCTAGAGTCATTGCCAGCAAGATATTCCAGATGCGATTCCATACCAAAGAATTATTCTTCATGGATATGATTTACTTTGGAGGCTCGAGCATTCTGGTTGCTATCTATGCTTGGCAGGGAAAAATTACAAGCGCCTATGATGTCATTTACATCACGATCGGCACTGCAACGGCAAGTTCTATTTATTCCATCATCGCTGCTCGTCGCGACATTCTCTTTAAGCCGAGATTCTCAAAAGCCATGCTTCGGCGGATCTTCGATTTCACTCGGTATCAAACCGCGACGGGTACGGTTCATGTCATCCAACAAAATCTCGATGGTATTCTGATTCAGGTGTTTCTTGGCTTCGAAGCACAAGCTAACTATCAGGTCGCGAAGTTCTTCTTTAAGGGTTTCGATGTACTCCGCGATACCCAGGGCATTTTTGTCTTTCCGGCTGCGAGCAAGTATCATGCTTCCGGCGATCGTGGGACGTTGAAGAAGATAATCGAGAAAGCAACCAGCTTCTTATTCTTACTAATGATACCGGTTTGCACAATGCTGATCATTTTTGCTCCGCTTGTCTTTCATATTCTTTACGGAAAGAAGTTTGATGTCAGTATTCCTATTTTTAGGATACTAATTGCGACAGGCTTCTTATTACCGATTGTTATGGTAGCGATGAGCGCACTCGTTGGAATGGGGAAAGTGAAACAGGTATTTCGGATCATTCTTGCTTCACTAATCGTAAACGTAGGTCTTACCTCTGTCTTACTTCAAACGATTGGCCTTGAAGGGGCGGCTATTGCCTTTGGCGGTTCGATGATCATCCAGGCTGTCGCCGGGTATCGCGTTATGAAACAGGAAGCCCCGATTGAGGCTTCAGCAATGCTGCTACGTGGATTAGGAGATGCGAGGGCTTTTTTGAGAGAAAAGCGAAATAAATAGTTCTACCGAGAAAAGCTCACAAAAGCATTCGGTAATTTTTCTAGATTACCTGCATTAATCTGAACAATAATAGTGTCCGGCGCACCACAATCGGAGTAGTCTTCATTTGTGAGCTGGAAGTGAATATCAGATATGAGTTCGTCGGTCGTCACGTCCTTAGCGATATAAATCACCGAAGTAGGTGTCACCGCAAATAGCTTTAAATTCTTGAGTACAAATCCCCATTTAGCGCTAGTAGACATACTCGAATTTTTATGGTTGTCATCTACAGAGACACGAATCTCCGGTATAGTTTTTATGTCAGATGAAAGGTTACAAATAATGCTATCCGTACTTTCAATTGATTCATCGGGAGAGATTTGATTAAAATAATAAATAGATGACAACGTTGTACCACTCCAAGTATTGTGATTTAACACACCATTAGTTGTTAAAAGGCCGATAGCCAATGGATTACTAAAGCCAGGGCTATGAGCTACCGATGTCGCAGTATCGACAAACAACCTGACCGTCAGTTTATTCATGGCTTGAAGTTGCTGAAGACTAACAGGAGGCATTTTTATTGTTATGTAGGAGGTATCATGTCCATATATTCCGCCAGATTTTCTGACCACCTCTGTTGAAATAGTATACTTTTCCTCAAGCAATATTGGGAAAATAATTTGATTACTTGCATTTGTAAGTTGCGTATCTATCCCACCACCAAATACGTGATAATTAAAGATCAGATCATTAGGATTCAGCGCAGTAGCAACAGTTATTGAAAAATATCTTGAATTAAACAACCCATTACTATTCATTTGAAGAACGGTATCAATATTGTGAGGATATATTTGCACACTTGTAGCCGGTTCATTTATTCGAGCTGGTATGCTATTAGATGCAATTAAGGTATCGGCAAAATAGTCAAATGCGGAAACAGCGATCATATAAGAACCCGCTTTATTGTATATATGAGTTACTTCA
>DASTAO010000329.1:0-7217 GCA_035712525.1 Kapaibacterium sp. (SeqCode) | reverse complement strand
TTCTCAGTATCACTCCAGTAAAAGAATACTATAAGATCCGGACGATGTTTGCACAACATGCCGATTCCGGATTTTGCGATCCTCTTGCCATTACCAATGTCTATGCAAAGAAAACCAATGGCAAGTATTACCTTTATAATTCGTTGCTAATAGAGACCGAGCGATGGAAATACAAAACGGTTGGAAGTATTATGTTTGTGGCGCCGAAGGGACATGAATTCGACAGTATAAACATGGCACGAATGTCGCACCTTGCTGATAGCCTTGCAGTGATCGTTGGTGTGCCTGTTGGTGATCCGATGAGGCATACAACCTATTTTATCGCCGATACAAAAGAAGAACTATACCGAGCCTTAGGCCTCGATTACTTTATGGGCGAAGGAAATAAAACAACGCCATCCGGATTTGCCGATATTACCAATAACATACTATGCGGTGCAGGTTTAGGTGAATGGTATCCGCATGAACTAGTGCATCTCTATTTCAATCCTAAATATAAAACTGCCGATCCATATTGCACAGAAGGAATTGCGACATACTTCGGTGGCAGCAAAGGCCATTCGCTTGATTGGCATATTCGCCATGCCGATAGTATCTTAACGGCAAAGAACGACAACCACTGGATCGACTCCGCGCTTGCAAACGACTGGCAATACGGATCGCTCGATTATAGTACCGGCTCATGCTATTTGTTCGGCGGCCTATTTTGTAAATTAGCCGTTGATGAAGGTGGTATGCCACTCATCTTGAAAATGATGGAATATGGACCGACGCCAGAAAAAGGCCGATATAAAATCCTCAAAGAATTGTTTGGCATTGAGCGAAAAGATGCCGGAGCATTTCTTCGCAAGAAGATTGCCGAATATGCGGCGAAGATTCCTACTACAACACAATGATATGTCACTAAAGAATAAGATCGTTTTCATTACCGGAGCATCAAGCGGCATCGGCCGTTCCTGTGCGTTTGCGTTTGCCGAGCAGGGGGCAAAGTTGCTCTTATGTGCTCGCCGCAGCGGACGACTCGAAGAAGTAAAGAATGAACTCGAGGCAAAGTATCCGGGAATTTCCATTCATACCTTCGAACTCGATGTCCGCGATCGCGATGACGTAAATGAATTACTCACCGCACTACCCGAAGAGTGGAAACAGATCGATATTCTTGTTAATAATGCCGGCCTTTCTCGCGGGCTTGATAAATTGCAAGATGGCAGTATCGATGATTGGGAAGAAATGCTCGATACGAATGTAAAGGGGCTGCTCTACGTAACGAGAACAGTCGTGCCATGGATGCTAACTCGTGGCAGCGGACATATCATTAACATTGGCTCTATTGCCGGTCATGAAGTCTATCCGAGAGGCAATGTGTATTGTGCTTCGAAGTTTGCTGTCGATGCGTTGACAAAAGGCTTACGTCTTGATCTTTTCGATACACCGCTTCGCGTATCAACGGTCGATCCCGGCCTTGTTGAGACAGAGTTCTCGATGGTTCGCTTTCATGGCGATGAAGAGCGGGCGAAGACCGTCTATAAAGGCTTCACACCACTTTCGTCGGATGATGTTGCTGATTCAGTAGTATGGATAGCCACCCGCCCAGCCCATGTGCAGATCGCGGAGATCGTTATCTTCCCTACTGCACAAGGCAGTGCAGCAGTGGTGAATAGAACTTAAACGCTATTAACAAATAGAATGTTGTCTTTTCATGCGTAGCATAACACTTATTATCCCCGATTTCCTAGAGATAGATGATCATGAGGCGGCTATCTTGTTTGCTGCCATGCTTTATGAACAAGGGAAAGTCTCGCTTGGCGATGCAGCAGAATTGGCGGGGCTTTCAAAACGTACTTTTACCGAACGATTAGGTCAGTTTAATATTTCTCTCTTTAACTTTTCCCCTGAGGAGTTATCCCGCGATATCCGAAATTCATAAGACTGTCATTGCCGATGCCAGTTGTTTTATAGTATTAGAAAAGATCGGGTTTCTATTTTTACTTGAGCGGTTATATTCTCAAATTTATACGACGCCAGAAGTTGCCATTGAATTTGAGCTTCCACTTCCAAGCTGGGTAACGATAGAATCAGCACGCGATAGAAACCGGCAGGCATCACTTGAAGAAATAGTGGATCAAGGAGAGGCAAGCGCTATTGCCTTAGCATTAGAACTATATGGTTCGGTAGTTATTCTTGATGATGATAAGGCTCGAAAAGTAGCCAGATCATTGGGAGTTGAGATCACCGGGACCATGGGGATTCTCTTAAGAGTAAAAATAGAAGGCTACATACCCTGGATCGAACCGCTTCTATCAAGTTTGAAAAGAGCCGGATTCTATATTTCTCCGGCCCTCGAATTAAAAATACTTACTGAAGCAGGCGAACATAAATAACCGGCTATCAAGCTTCGGGTTTGCTTTCTCCGCCTTCCTTCTTCCGCTTCATCGTCGTTCCGATTCCAAGCAATAGACCGAGTAGTGCTATGACATTCGTTGCCATCGCAACAGTGCGGCCTGTTTCGTATTTAGTATCGGTATAAGTGAACGTGATCGTGTGGGTACCGGCGGGTACCGATAGCGCACGGAATGCCCAATCGGCTTTATGGATCGTTATCGGAGTTGTGCCATCGATCTTTGCCGACCAGTTCGGATACCAGGTATCGGACATAAAAAGCAAGCGCTGCGCTTTGGCGGTATACTTTAACTCAACCGACTCATTCTCATATTTAGTAATGTTCACGGTCTCGCTAGAATCGATCGGATCCTCTGACGGTGAGCCGATTCCTTCCGGTTGCTTATCGAAGAAAACAACGTCGCCGGGATAGAATGCCTGATCGCGCATCAGAGCAAGATATTCTTTTGGCGGATGGACTTCATACCCTCGTACGAAAAATGCTCGAGGCATTACAGAATTATTTTTCCAGACCACCGTCTGCTGCGGTTTTCCGTCCTGCCCTTGGGTACGTTCGTTCGAGACAAAGGCGATCGAATGGCGTCCCTGGATCGAATCGACTGCCCCATTGGCAATGATGTATTTGCAATTCAACAGTCCCCACATGAAGGGGTTCATGATGTAATAGCCTTGCGCATTACCGGTGATATCAACAACATCCTGAAATGTGCGCATCTTTGCTGCATGGTAACCAGCGATCGTCTGCATTCCCCAGGCAACCGGGATGTTCGAAGTCGGCTCGGTTAGATCGAGCACGCGATAGAGTGATTTATCTTGCTTGATAAACTGCACCCAATCGTGCTCAGCAAACGATTGATCATAATCCGCTTTCGTCGTTATCTCAAGCGGACGATAATCAATTCTCCAAAGATCGACAACTGTTAATACTATTACTAATCCGACTACAATGGCAGGATTACTTATCTTACCACGGACATACATCCACAATGCACCAAGTGCGAGCGCTGCTAAGAGCAAGCAGATCGCAGCATCATTGAGCGCTGTACTGACAGCAAGATCCTGAATGCCCTGGGGATAATTTGCCAGCGGCTTTCCGCTTGCTTTGATCGAAGAACGCAACGAACCATCGATGATCCCTCTGCCAATTAAGAACAGTACACATAATCCAGCAGCAGCATAGAACGCATAGGTTGTGTACTTAGCAAGCTTTGCTTTGAGTGCTTTATCATCGCTCTTTAATGAATCGATGATGCGCTGCAATGTGATCGCGGCGAGGATCGGGAAGCACATTTGCATCAGCACGAGCGCCATCATCGGAGCTCTGAACTTATTGAATGCCGGGAAATATTCGAACATCGGTTTGAATAATATCGGCATCGTCGAACCGAAGGATATGAATAGCGAAACAAGACTGATGATCGCCAGTGGCGCTACGAGCCTATCCTTCTTCCACAATGCGAATATTCCGATCAGGCCAAGGAAAAATACAATGACACCCATGTAATTTGCCGCATCGGTCATCGACATCTGCCCCCAATAGGTCGGGACTTTTGTATCCGGTGGGACTTCCGGACCATTATAAGGTAGCTTGCCGAAACCATACCAGCCTGGTACGAGGAAGGTAATGATCTCACCCGGAGAAAACGAATACTCGGTTGCGTAATTCCAATCGAGTCCGCCGCCCGATTGAGCGCCGCTTGTCGAGGTTGCTTTTTTCGGAGCATTGTCGCCTAACTGTGAACGATCCATTAATGGCGAAGCACCGCGGATGGAGTATTGGTCGTATTCAAAAATCTGAGTAAAATACCGATCGGCCGACATCAGGAATGCAAGGCCGATCATCACAAGCGACAACACTCCAGCCCGAATCACCGGAATGACATTTCGCTTTCCTATGATATCACTTATCAGGCCGACGATGAAATAGATCAGCACGGCCAAAAATTGATAGAAGATCATCTGCGGATGCGATGACTCGAATAAGAAATGGACGCTTATGGCAAGTGCAGAGCACCAAAACACAATTCGCTGCCATGATAACTTTTCTTCGCGCAATTTTTCAAGCGTGAGCAAAATATACGGGAAGCACATCACGGCGAATACCTTCGTGTTATGGCCGATCATCACATACGTTGCGATCCAGGTCGAGAACATCGCCGCAAACGCCGCAAAGAAAGCGACCATGTGCGATGTTTTCCTGCCGAAGCGCAGCAAGAGATACATGCCGAGCCCAAAGATAAAGTAATGCCAGATGTGGATCATGGCATCATTGCCGCCGAACATCGCGACCGGAATTGCCCGAACAAGATCGAAAACTTCGTGGACAAGATCGTAAACTCGTTCGCCCGTCGAGAGCAGTGAAGCGAACGACGGCATACCGCAGAAAATGTTCGGTATCCATTGCGGCACGGCAGTACCGGCAGCCTGAGCTGCTTTCAGATATGGCAGGATGCTTTCGCTGGCGATATTATCACCGGCATGAAACGCTTTGTCTTTCGAGAGGACGCCATTGAAGAAAATAAGCAATACCAAAAAGATCGAGACGATCGCAAGCGGAGTCCGCCATTTTTCAGGTATGGAGCCGCCGCCGGTAGTATTGCCTTTGCGGACGTCGTCGAGTGATCGCTGTTTTGCTTGTGCTGGTCGTTGTTGAGCCATAGATAGATAGTAGAATCCCCAAAAATACGGAAGGACATGGGATCTGATTCAAGTTTTTGATTTTATTCCCGTCAACCGCTTCTTTGAAACCCGTCTTATACCCTTCTCGTTTAACCAAACTCATTATTATATTACTAACCATGAAGCAGATCACCCGTGTATTCGCATCTATAGTTGCTCTCATACTGCTCTCGAGCACACTCCGAGCCGCAACGGCTGAAGGTACTATTACCATGACTATGACCAGCCCACAGCTTGGCGGAAAAGAAGTCCCGGTAACTGTCAATGTTAAAGGCGATAAAGCAATGATTCAAATGGACGTCCCGCAAGCCGGATCGATTAAAGTGTTTTCCGATAATACGACCGGAAAGACCGTTTTTGTCATGGAAGCAATGAAAATGGGATTTGAGATGCCTAAGGCCGAACCAAAGGCCTCAACCCAGCAAGCTAACGTTCCGAAACCCACCGGTGAAAAGAAAACGATCAATGGCCATTACTGTGAAAAATATAGTTCGACAAATGCAGATGGTACCGAAATCGATATGTGGCTGACGACAGACATGCCGAAGGATCTTGGCGCCTTATTGCGGAATGCTTTTGCCGGGGCCCTTACGGCAATGTCACGTGGGAAGAATTCCGATGGCACTTCTGCGTATGCCGAACTCTTTAGTGGCGGTAAACTTCCGGTAGAAATTGACATGCTCAAAGGCGGTGTTGTTCAGGCAACGGTTACCTATAATAAGTACGAACTGAAATCGCTCAGCGATGCACTGTTCACTGTTCCCACCGATATCAATATTCAGCAAATGCCGGCTGGCATGGGCGGCATGGGGCACTAAGAAATAAGGGTATCAAAGTATTTGAGAAAGAGCGGCAATTGCTGCTCTTTTTTTATGTCTATCTGTAACTCCAACCCCTTTTTTGCATTGTAGTAGTGGCAATATTCATAATTAATCATACAATTTCTCATAAACTTGCTACGCATATGAAACGGAACATTCTTAGCTCCCGAAGCGGCCTCCTGATGATATTACTCTTATTGGGTTCAGTATTGAGTGCTACTTCAGTATCTGCCAAAAGCTATAAGCTTACTGGTGATAGATATCTATCAATAAACCAGCCAGGCAACCACTACTGGAATCTAACCGATATCGTCCCCGATACTCTTCGGTTATCGATCAAACTTATCACTACCGATAAGACCCTGGCATTATACCCGTCCGGAAATGTCGTCATTGCACCGGATAGCAACGGCCAAAAATATTGCGGTATCGTCTTGACATACTCAGGAAATACTGCCGTTGTTTCGACTTCCTATATTGTGATCGACGATGGCAACGGAAGTTTCGATTCGATCATCATCCAGGCTCAGGATGATCGCTTTCATAACTCCACAAAGCCATTTCACTTTTATGCGACCGGACCGGGCAACTACACCCAGGATTCGACCATGTATTTCTACTTTACTCAGTCGAAAGTAACAATACCACTTCAAGCTGCTAATTATTCCGGCAGCCCCATCGATGTTACCATTGGCCTTGCAAATTCAACCGGGAATTTCTCGCTCGACGAGACATCGTTCACGATTGACGCCCCTGGCGGAGCAGTTGGCACTCATAACTTTCAGCTGAATTTTGAGAGAACTGCAGGTCACTCTGAGGATTCGGTCATCATCCTCATGCACGGCAATGGCTTAACCGATACGATGAGGGTATTAGCCATCGACTCCATGAGAGAAGAAGTACCATATTTGCCAAACGATACGCTCTTCTTCTTCGACCAGACCTTTGGTACAACGAAATGCGGCTACCTGCATGTAAGAAATCCGTATAACTTTGCGATCACCATTTCTAAACTCGATTGGATTGGAAGCGGCGACAATTTCAAGAACACTTCGACCTGGTCGGTACCAAAAACGATCGAGGCGAACTCAAGCGATAGTCTTGAAGTCTGTTTTACCGCGCCGAGTATTTATGGAATGGTTGATGTCTATGAATTGCATATCAAATATTCAGGCCCCGGGACAAAAACCACTACCGGCGCATTCGCTGCCATTGGTACAACCAAAGCCTGCTTTACACTCAATACTACAGTCCCCGCGATCTTTGATAATAATCATCAATTCGAATCGACGATAGTTGGTGGACATACCGATATGA
>DASTAO010000328.1:0-2458 GCA_035712525.1 Kapaibacterium sp. (SeqCode) | reverse complement strand
TAAAAATTGGGCTGGGGGTGGGAAAATAGATTGTTTATTGGAAGTAAGAAAAGATGATTTGCGCCCCCCTACTTTTAGATGATTACTGTGAATTTTCAAGAATGAAATTCCTCGTCATAATATCACTCGCCCTCCTCCTCGCCTCCTGCGACCCACTCGTCGAAGGAAGCATATCTGTGCGTAATGCTACCCGCGATACCGTTAAGGTCGTTTTCAATGGCCGACACACCCATTACCCCCGTCGGCCTGATTCTCTGCTATGCTATCCGGATTCAACCAATCAGTTATTTCACTACGGACGCATAGGTCACGTCAATTACGTTCACCTCAGCGACGAACTCGATTCGATCACGGCAAGCAATAACCGAACAGGCCATCGCTATAATATCCCCATAGCAGATTCACTGTGGAGAAAGTCCATAACAGAAAAAGGCTGGGGCGGCGGCATTGTCGATTATCTGTATGAATTGAAGTAATCTATTGTAATTATACGAGAGGGGCCAGTTTGCATATAGGTCCTGCTCTCCGACCTCCTCCTTCGGTGAGCAGACCGAAGAAAGCCAGTAAAATTGGTAATATTGCTAATTTTTTTTTCATGGGATGGCTAATACGCTAAGTACAAACTTACTAATAATTTAGCCTTGCAACCCGGCGTCAGGCCAGCGGGAGAAGCAGCATTAACTTATAGTTAACAAACCATTGCTCCGGAACAAAGGCATATCCGGATTGTTAGCTTACATGGGTCTCCATACATTACTTGTCTTACTGACTAAGTAATTTTAACCCGTGGCAGGGTATTCCTCAGGGAATACCCTTTTTATTTTCACGCCAAAAGCGAACAACTAACTCCCCTTTCCCCTTGTTTTCCTCGTTGTCAATAACCATTAATTGTAATACCCTTTTGAATATCCTATTTATCGGTGATATCGTCGGCCTGGAAGCGCTCGGAATGGTTACACGGCTATTGCCCGGCTTTAAGGAAAAGTATGGTGCTGAAGCAGCCATCGTCAATGGCGAAAATATTTTCGACGGTAAATCGCTCAATAAAAAACAAGCCGAAGAATTATTTGCTGCCGGCGCGAATATCATCACAACCGGCAATCACGTGTGGGAGCGTTGGGAAGCCCGCCCTCTCTTGAAAGAAGAACACCGGATTCTTCGCCCGCTAAATTATCCCCGCGAAAATGGTGGCTATGGTTTTGCTACGTTCGAAACTCCATCCGGAGTAAAAGTCGGAGTTCTATCGATCCAGGGCAGAGTATTTCTCCCTCAGATCGATTGCCCGTTCAAAGCCGCTGATTGGGCTGTCGAAATGCTTCTCGAGCAGACTCCAAACATCATCGTCGATTTTCACGCTGAAGCCACCGCCGAAAAACAGGCAATGGGTTTCTATCTCGATGGCAGAGTAAGCGCTGTGCTTGGTACGCACACCCATGTACAAACTGCCGACGAGCGCATCTTACCGCAGGGCACAGCCTATATAACCGATGTCGGAATGACCGGCCCTTATAATAGTTGTGTCGGCCTTCGCACCGACATTGCCATTAAGCGCTTCATGCTAGCAACCCCGCATAAATATGAAGTCGGCAAAGGCGATCTTAAAATTTCCGGGGTTGTGATAGAAATCGATCCTGCAACAGGACGGGCACATCGCATTGAGCGAGTCACCTTTCCTGAGTTTGAACGCCAGACAACCTCCATCGAACAGCCTGTAGGAGTTGCAGTAAATGAGTGAGGTACTTACCGAGACAGCATCACGAATAATTGATGGCAAAGCGATTTCTGAACAGGTACGCTCAGAGATAAAAGCAGAAGCTATCGCATTTATATCGTCAACCGGTGTAACTCCTCGCATAGTCTTTATCCTTGTCGGTAATAATCCGGCAAGTGAGGTATATGTAACGAACAAAGGCAAGCTAAGCGCCGAGAGCGGATTTTCTGCTGAAACGATTCGCTATCCCGATACTGTATCGCAACAAGAGTTACTCGACAAGATCGCAGCGTTAAATATCGATTCGAAAACTCATGCTATTCTCTGCCAACTTCCGTTACCAAAACATATTTCCGAAGAAGCAGTCATCGAAGCGATCGCTCCGCATAAAGATATCGACGGCTTTCATCCGGTAAATGTCGGTAGGCTTTCAATTGGCCGTGGCGATTTCTTTGTACCTTGTACGCCCCTTGGCATCATGGAAATGATGCGTCGCGAAAAGATAGACGCTTCGGGAAAGCACGTCGTCATTGTCGGTCGCTCGAATATCGTCGGCAAACCGATGGCTGCATTACTCGTTCAGAAAGCCGAAGGCGCGAACGCTGTTGTCACACTTGCTCATACCGGTGCCGGCAACCATCTTCCTGATTATACTCGCAGCGCTGACATTCTCATTGCCGCAATGGGTGTACCCCATGCGATCACAAAAGAAATGGTAAAGCCTGATACGATCGTCATCGATGTCGG
>DASTAO010000327.1:0-5704 GCA_035712525.1 Kapaibacterium sp. (SeqCode) | reverse complement strand
AACCGTTATTCCTTTTGAAAGCAGATTCTCTATTTCGGCACGAATGAGTTTTAGGTTAGCCTGAAAATTAGGTTGCCGTTTAATGCCGAAGTCGATCTCTTCAAAGCCTTCAATCGGGAAATTGGTATAGGCAATCTGTGTCCGCTCGTGAAGTTTTGCAATGGCCTTCTCTTCGTGGCGCTCTTCCAAATGTTTTTCAATTTGCCCCGGTTCATAAACGATCGTTAGGGCATCCTCAGCCAGGTAATCGAAGATGCTCGATTGTGTGGCCGTTGTTTCCGAATCGAGGGCATTTGGGATCAGGACTAATTCTTCGCGATGAGTGATCGAGCGCTGGCTGATAAGATCGAATTCGCGAATCGATTCGATCGTATCACCGAAAAATTCGATTCGGTACGGCACCGTCTCGGTAAATGGAAACACATCGATGATACCACCACGGACGGCATAATCGCCGCATGAATCGACAAAGCTTTTATGCTCGAACCAGTGGCTCTTGAGCCAATCCTGTAATAGATCGAAGCCCACTTCTTCATCACGGCGAATCGTGAGGGTTTGTTTCTTAAAGGCATTCGGATCGGGTAACTGCAGAGCAAGACAATCAGCCTGAGCGATGACGATCATCGGCTCCTCAGCGATCGAAATCTTCTCAATAGCCTCGAGAAGCTGGCCGATGTTTTGAGTATCGACAGAATTTTTATGAAGTGCTTTCGCGATCTGCGATTGATGCTCTACCTTTGCAAATAAGGTCATTTTTTCTTCGCCGAGGAGCTTCACGAGGTCATCATAGAGCCGCTCGCAATCCGGAACAGTCTGGCAGACAATAAAAAGATCTTTGGTAAGAGTAGTAAATAACTCAGCGGTAAGCACTGAATCGAACGAGGGGACAACATTCGAAAGCTGAAGACGCGAGGACGAGGCCTTTTCAAGTACGCCTTTCATGGCCGTGCTGTTTGCACTGTATTTAGTAAGCGTTCGGTATAACGGGGTCATATTATTTTTTAAAAAGCACAATAAGCCCGCCCGCCTGTCGGAAAAACAGGCGGGTGAGCGTTGTATAATGCTATCAAACGCTAATTACGCCGTTAATATCTCAGGTGGATTTTGGGGAGTATCGGTCGGTTCTGACGGAGTATCATATTCCAGCGGCCCATCAACCCGGGTTCGCATATCATAATAGAACGTAGTAGAAAATGCGGGAGTAAATGTGGCCGTTAATAGACCAGTAGCAAACGAAAAGATGATCATCGTCCGGATATAGCCACTGAACTCACCAAAAATTGATTCGAACCCAACACCAGTGCGGATATAGTGTATTATAAACTCCTCTGGTACTGTAGCAATGAACGTGAGCGGAACACCCAGGATCCAGCTGATCGTCAGGATCATCAATCCCACGATCAGTGTAATACCAACGATCCTCCAAAAATACCCTTCGGTTAATTGCAGGCTTCGCTTGATGGCGGCGAGAGGATGCAATTCTTCACTAACCAAAGCAACCGAAGAGAATATCAATCTAAAAAGAGCGTAAGTAACTATTATCAATGATGCAAAGACTCCCAATGCCCCAAGAACCGTAGAGACGGCAACTGTTATACCGACCACTATTCCCATTCCGAAGAGCATTGCTAAGAAAATCAAGAGATATTGTACCGCAAGAAGCCACATCGAGCGTCCGAAAGCAGCTTTAAGGACTGTGGCAAGAGGCAATGGCCGTTCTTCAAATACTCGGCAGCTCAGATCTAATAACATAGCAGCTCGTGCAAGAGCGCCGAGGATTAATACCAGAACTCCAATGCCAAGCAGCCATAAACCCGGTGTGACCGCATCGAGAAACGATGCTGAAGCCGATATACCGCTGCGG
Source organism: Kapaibacterium sp. (SeqCode) (assembly GCA_035712525.1). GTDB lineage: Bacteria > Bacteroidota > Ignavibacteria > Palsa-1295 > Palsa-1295 > JAFDZW01. The sequence continues at coordinate 3,840 of DASTAO010000327.1, read as the reverse complement.
GCTTTCACAAGAAGTCTGATGCTATCGAGTTGGTTGGCATACGTATCCTTTGTTGCTGCTGAATCTTGGAATATAAGCGCTTCTTTGACACTATCAAGGGCATGAAATATATCCGGATATTGCAACCGGTAATAAGCCAGTCCGGGCTCATTACTAACCGCGAGTGCAAGATAATTACGAAAAAGTATCGGAGCTTCAGGAGTTGCTTCGATATATTGTTTCGAAAACCGTTCGAGCGATGAACTGATATTATCCGTGGCTGCCAGACAGATCAATAATCCCGGTATCAAGCAAATGAATGAAATAAGGATCGCACGGGTAAAAAGCTTCTTAACGATCCGAAGGGTTTCGTTAATGATGCCGCCAATATCGAGAGCACGTGATGGGATCATAGTTGCTGTAAAAATTCGTCCTCACTTAACACCGTAACACCGAGTTCATTCGCTTTATCGAGCTTCGAGCCGGCTTCGGTACCGGCAAGTACGTAATCGGTTTTCTTGCTAACCGATCCTGTTGTTTTTCCGCCGCGAGCTTCGATCTTATCTTTTGCTTCGTCGCGGGTCATAGTCGAAAGTGTACCGGTTAATACAAAAATTTTTCCGGTAAAGAATTCAGAGGGGATCTTCTCTACTTTTTTCTTCGTGCCAGCAAACTGTAATCCTGCCGAACGTAACCGCTCGATGATCTTCAGATTCTTTTCATTCCTAAAATATTGATACACACTTTTAGCGATCTCGGGACCGATGCCTTCGACATCATCGATTTCCTGCTCCGAGGCCGCAGCAACAAGATCAACCGAACCGAATGCATTTACCAAAAGCTTGGCAATACTCGTACCAATATGACGAATGCCGAGCGAAAATAAGACTCTATCCGGAGGTTGAGTTTTACTCGTTTCGATACCGGCAAGCAAATTCTCCAACTTCTTCTCGCCCATTCGCTCGAGCGTGAGGAGTTGCTCTTTTTTTTCAGCCAGATCATAGACATCGGCGATCGTGGTCATCAATCCCGCCGCAACAAACTGCTCGACCGATTGCTCACCAAGGCCAGCTATATCCATCGCTCCACGCGCAGCGAAGTGAGTAATTCGCGCTATCACCTGAGGCGGACAAGCCGGATTTTCACAATACCAACTTACCTCTCCTTCCGGGCGAGTTAGCGGTGTGTTACAGGCCGGGCAATTCTTCGGATAATGAAACGGCTTTGAATTTTTTGGACGCTTTGCAAGATCGACACCGACAACTTTCGGAATAACTTCCCCACCACGCTCAATGATAACGGTATCACCGATGCGAATATCTTTGCGTTCGATCTCATCGGCATTATGAAGTGTTGCGCGGCGAATTGTTATGCCTGTTAATCCAACCGGTTCAAGTTCGGCGACCGGAGTGATCGTACCCATTCTGCCAACTTGAAGAGTAATATCATTTAGAACGGTCTTAGCCTGACGGGCTTCGAATTTATAGGCAATAGCCCATCGCGGTGATTTGGCAACAGTACCGAGCGTATCTTGCTCCTGAAGTGAATTTACTTTGATAACGGCACCGTCGATCTCGAATGGAAGCTTCTCGCGTTCGTCCTGCCACTTCATTGCGAACTTCATAATTTCTTCGATCGAATCTACATTGCGAGTATATTGGGATACAGGAAAGCCGAGTTCTTTTAATGTCTCGAGACGTGCAGTGTGCGTTGGCATTTTTTTATGATCGTCGTTCGGGAGCAATAATTGATACGCCATAAATTGAAGCGGGCGTTTTGCTACTTCCTGCGTGTCGAGTGTTTTCAAGGTTCCGGAAGTTGAATTACGAGGATTCGCAAACGGTGCTTCGCCGAGTTCCTCCCGATCGGCATTCATCTTGCGAAAACCTTCGATGCTCATGAATATCTCGCCGCGAACTTCGAAGGAATCACCGGCTGCTGTTTTCGATGATCTGATCTTTAGAGGTATCGACTTAATAGTGCGAACATTCGGGGTCACATCATCACCGGTAACACCATCGCCTCTGGTTGCGCCGCGAACGAGTTTGCCATTTTCATAAGTAAGTGTCATGGCAACACCATCGAATTTTAACTCGCAGCTATACCCTTTTTTCGGAGCATGGCCGAGCAGATCGGTTACACGGCGTTCGAAGTCCCTTACCTCATCCTGATTATAGGTATTAGCGAGCGAGAGCATTGGAACACTATGCTCAGCCGATGGAAATGCTTTCGTCGGTTCACCGGATACTCGTTGGCTTGGCGAGTCATCTGAGGCAAATTCAGGATGTTCTTTCTCCAGCTTCTGGAGTTCTTCCATCAATGCATCGTACTCACGATCGCTAATAGTAGGCATCGAGAGCGCATAATACTTATAGTCATGTTCACGAATTTCCTCGCGAAGCTTCTCGATCTGGTCTTGGGGGGATGTTTTTTTTGCAGCCATGGACTACGAAAATACGACAAGAGCAGTGAGGGTAGAATCAACCACCCCAGCCCCTCCTTGAAAAGGAGGGGTTGGGGCGGTTGATTAAAATGAAATTTTTACTGTGCCTGGGGCAGCTTTGGTGGCGTTGTCGGGATCGTCTTCTTGATCTCGTTCGATGGAGCTTTCTTTGGGGTTGTCTTTTTCGGTGTTGGAGCTTTTTTGAAGACGGGTTGCGGTGTCTTCTTTGGCGGAGCCGGTGTATGCGTTGGGGTGTGAGCCGGAGTATGAGTTGGTGTCTTTGCCGGTGTAGTAGTTTCTCCGAGCGGGCCCTGGGTTGCTTTGTCTTTCGTCAGGATAACATTCCTCACAACCATATTCGAACCCGGGACTGTTGGCAAGCCGGAAAGTGTGCTGCCATTAAGCGTCATCTTTACCGAGCGCTGATTGCCAATATAGATCGTATATTTTTCTTTCGCAGAAAATTGTTTTGTTTCCCCTTTTTTCAGAGTGCCTCTGAATCCATTTCCACCATTATCAGGTGTTACACTTAACCATACACTATCGGCAGCAGTGATGGCGAACGTCATTGTCGAATCGTTGGCGGGATGAGCTGCCATCGCCGAATCTGTTTTCACTGGCGCAGGAGCAGGAGCTTTCTTTGCCGGTTGTGGCTGAGGCTTTTGCTGTTGTTGCTCCGGCATGGTGATGACCGGCGGAGCTTGCGATTTCTTTGTCGCAACCGAATAGACTACCACGGCTGCAATCACGACGAGCAGACCGATAATGACCTTCGTCGTCCGAGATATGCCGGACGAAAATTGCTCATCTTCTTCAGGCTCAGGTGGTTGGTATGCTTCGGCTTCTTTACGAACGACACGATCGAGATCGAGGCGTTGTGTCGGCTGGCGGCGTTCGAAACGTGATGGTGTAGGTTCTGGTGTTGGTGCCTGCCGTTCCTCGCTTAGGCGACGAACACTGATCTTTGCCGGAGGTACCTCGGGTACCTCGCGAATACCAAGTCGCTCGCGGCGAACTTCATCAGCTTCTTCCCAAAGATCTTTGCCACGAATCTCATCGACGGCATCCTTAAAATTCTCTTCGATCTTTTTTGCGACATCTTCAGTCGTCTTGATCGTCGTCTGTGCTACTTCTTTGGTAAGCGACGCCGCTTCCTTGGTTATTGAAGTGACGGCATTGAGAATACCTTCCGGTTTCGGTTCGATCGGTGCTCCGCGAAGAGCCTCGAGCTTTACGCCCAGAAAGCGGGCATATTCTTTAAGGAAGGCTTTGCGATAGGGTTCGGGTGGAAGACTGCGCAGATCGCCAGCTTCCATGCGTTCGACGTAATGGCGATTGATCCGAAGCTTGGCGGCGACATCGTCCTCGCTCAAGCCTTTGGCAAGACGAGCATTACGAAGTAAGCCCCCGGTCTCGGG
>DASTAO010000326.1:0-2630 GCA_035712525.1 Kapaibacterium sp. (SeqCode) | reverse complement strand
CGGTTTTTATGGAACGGTAATTGCCGCATTGCTCGTCGCTGGAATTAGAGGTAACGATTATAATATCGCTCTCGCCGGATTATCGGCAGGTTCGTTTGCAGCGTATACCGTCCGTGATCTTCGAAGCCGTTCTCAATTATTCAAAAGTATCGGATTTATTTTTCTCGGATATTTCATCGCCATCGCCGCGCTTTCGTTCGAGCGCGGTACACCATTGCCTGAGCTCGGGATCGAACTTACCGCCGCTGCCGCCAATGCGCTTATTTCTCCGGTTCTGACTCTTGCTGCAGTATTCCTCGTCGAACTTGTCTTCGATACGATGAGCGATCTTAAGCTTGCCGATTATGATGATATTAATCACCCGTTGCTAAAGAAATTAGCAATGGAAGCTCCAGGCACCTATCATCACACGATGCTTGTAGCACAGTTATCGGAGAATGCAGCAGTTGCGATCGGTGGTAATGCATTGCTCGCAAAAGTAGGAGCACTGTATCACGACGTTGGCAAGATCGCTTCTCCGACAGATTTCATCGAGAATCAACTTGCTGACCACGGCAACGTACACGATACCCTTTCATCGATCGAAAGTGCTTCACGTGTTCGTGCTCATGTCATTTCCGGCATTGCCTTAGCAAGGGAATACGGATTACCGGAAAAGCTGATCGATTTTATTCCGATGCATCATGGCACGATGCGCATTTCCTTCTTCTATCAACAGGCGCTGAATTCACTTTCTGCCGGAGGGACGATCGACGATTCACTATTTCGCTACCCGGGACCGAAGCCGCGCTCGAAAGAAACAGCAATCGTCATGCTTGCCGATGCGTCCGAAGCTATCACTCGTACGCTTGGCTCACGGATAGAAGAGCCGACGGTTGAACTTATAGAAGCAGAATTGGCAACACTCTTTAGAGAGCGGATCTCTGATGGGCAACTCGACGATTGCGACCTAACGATGCATGATCTTGTCGTAGTTAGAAATGTCTTTGCCCGGTTACTGATCGGTACCTTCCATTCACGTATTAATTATCCTCAGCCTTCGAGCGTCAAGATAAATGCCTGAGGTTCGTCAGAAAAGCCGTGAAGAACGGCTCTATCTTTCTCATCTGAAAATAGAACGGGGGCTAAGTGGCAATTCCCTCGATGCCTATAGCAGGGATGTTGAAAAGCTCATTTCCTTTTTATCCGATTCAAACACAACTCTTGCGCAGGCAACGAGTAAAGATCTTCAACGATTTATTAAAGCGCTCTCCGAAGCGGGACTCGAACGATCGAGTATTGCTCGCATCATTTCAGGCATCCGGGGCTTTTATAAGTTTCTCCTTACCGAACGGATCGTAACGACCGACCCGACAGAATCGCTTGAACTACGATCACCGAAACGGCAACCGCCGGAAGTATTAACAGTCAAAGAGATCACGAGCGTCTTAGAGCAACCCGACCTCTCGACAAAAAAAGGAATTCGCGATAGAGCAATTCTTGAGTTCCTTTACGCAACCGGCGCCCGAGTTTCCGAAGCAACAACACTCTCTTTATCACAACTTTTTTTAGTAGACGGAATGGTGAGGCTCTTTGGTAAAGGCAGTAAGGAGCGAATCGTACCGATCGGGAAAGTAGCGATCAAATATATCGATTCCTATCTTTCAACATTGCGCCCCCTCTTGGTAAAACCTTCCAAACGAACTGATGCCGTGTTCTTAAATCAGGATAGAGGCACCGGACTTAGTAGAATGGCCATTTGGAATATCATCCAAGAATATACAAGAGCAGCAGGAATTGAAAAGCATATTACTCCGCATACATTTCGCCATTCATTCGCAACACATTTGCTTGAAGGTGGAGCGGATCTGCGTATCGTGCAAGAGTTATTAGGCCATTCAGATATTTCAACGACGGAAATTTATACTCATATCGACCGCTCATATTTGAAAGAGGTACACCGTCAGTTTCACCCGAGAGGATAATCTGCTCGGTTACTTCTTGTTAGCTTTGACCATATCCTCATAGGCCTTTTCAATAAGTTGCTTCAATAACTTTGGGTCGACATCCTGAAGCTTTTTAATTAAAAGGCAAGAACCACTGCTGGTTTTATGCTTGCCGAGTCCTTTTAAGATGTCAGCATAGTTTTTAAAGCCAGGAATAATATAAATTGTGAGATTTGCTTTACGAGGAGAAAATCCGGTAATAAACCAATCCCCTTCTCTGCCGGTAGAGGGCGATTTATAATGGTACGTCCCGAATCCGACAATACTTGCGCCCCACATTTTCGGTTTCTCTTTTGTGATCTTCATCATGAGGTTTAATACCTCGAAGCTATCGGCACGCTTTGCTTCATCCTCAATGGAATTCAGAAATGCTTCGACGCTGGCATCGTTAAGTTTCGTTTTTAATTCTGCCATTATCGTTCTAAAAAGTACGCTTTAAATTCCTGAAGCTCTTTTAATTCTTCTTCGACATATTTTTCAAAAAGCTTATCACCCACTTGGGAGCGAAGTGCCGAAATACCGACATCGATGAGTCGAATACCTCGTTCGGTTAAGAATACATTATCGTAGGGTTCGCCCTTTTCTGTTGATGGACGTTTAATATCATGATGGACAAATCCGGCATTGTGAAGTTGTTTTAGTTCA
>DASTAO010000325.1:0-3291 GCA_035712525.1 Kapaibacterium sp. (SeqCode) | reverse complement strand
ATTGTAGTCTGGAACGGATGTCCCCTAATTTTGCAACACAGATCGAAATCTCGCGCTCCGGCTTACCGTCAAAGGAAAATGAATAGACCGGTATGAATTGTACATACTCCCGAAACAGCTCCCACTCGGCAAGCTCAATAGTATCCAGAATTCCTTCTTCAAGAACGCGATGAGGGAAGTTGTTTTTAGCAAGGATGGCGGAGCAATTATCAGCTAATTCCTGCCACTCGTCCGGAGAATCGTTTAGTTCTAAGTCATCGTCAACCATATACAAATATACCCATAAAAGCTATGGGAGTTGTTTCCGCTCTGAGTTCTGTTCTCTTCTTCAATGTCTACAAAAGGTACTATCCTCTGGGTCGATGATGAGATCGATCTCTTAAAGCCGCATATCATGCTGCTTGAACAGCGCGGCTATGGCGTCCGCACGGCAACTAATGGTTTCGATGCGATCCAATTGCATGAGAAAGAACCGGCCGATCTTATTTTTCTCGATGAGCAGATGCCGGGTATGGGCGGCCTCGAGACACTGAATGAGATCAAATCCAAATCGCCGGCGACTCCGATCGTCATGGTCACCAAATCCGAAGAGGAAGACCTTATGGAGCAGGCGATCGGCAAAAAAATATCCGATTATCTTACGAAGCCTGTCAATCCAACGCAAGTACTTCTTGCCGTAAAGAAATTTCTCGAAGGAAAGCAGATCGTCAGCGAAGCTGTATCTCGCGATTACACTCAGGAGTTTGCGAAGATGAGCCGCGACCTGATGATGGCAAGTACGGCGCAGGATTGGATCGATCTGTTCAATAAACTCGTCACCTGGGAAATGGAGCTCGATGCTCATCCCGATCTCGGCCTTAGCCAAACACTTGCCGATCAGAAGCGAGAGATGAATGCGGAGTTCGGAAAATTTTTCGAGCGTAATTATAAGTCGTGGGTCAATACTATCTTCTCATCCGATAATATGGCAAACCGTCCGGCACTATCACCTGATATCGCCGATGAATGGGTACTGCCTATCCTTCGAGAAGGAAAGCGTAAAGTTATTTTTCTTGTGATCGATTGCATGCGGCTCGATCAATGGATGATCATGGAACGCGAGATCGCACCGCTGTTTAAGATAAAGCGCGATCATCATATCGGTATTATCCCTTCGGCGACACCCTATGCTCGCAATGCCATTTTTAGCGGTCAATTTCCGAGTGAGTTTGGCAGAATGTTTCCTGACACCTGGACGAGTGAAGACGACGAGCATTCGCAGAATAAAGACGAAGCACAGATGTTGAAGCTACTGCTCGAACGTCGCAAAGTAAAACTTAGCGGAGAATTAAAATACATCAAGATCATCGATCGTGACTTCGGTGCAGGCATTGCACAAAATATTACTACCTATGCCCGCAATCAGTTAACTGCAATCGTTGTAAACTTTGTCGATATGTTGGCGCATACGAGAAGTGATTCTCCGATCTTAAAAGAGATCGCTCCGGATGAACGGGCGTATCGTTCACTTACTCGCTCGTGGTTCTTGCATTCGAGTTTGTATGAAATGTTCAAGTCATTGGCACAAATCCCAAATGTCACGATCGTTGTTACAACCGATCACGGCTCGATCAGGAGTCTGCGTGGTGCCAAAGTATTAGGCGATAGGGAAACATCGACAAGCTTGCGATATAAATATGGCCGCAACGTAAAAGCGGAAGATAAGCAAGCGATGTTCATTAAGAAACCGGACGAGTATAAGCTTCCGTCGCGAGGTGTTACCACGAATTACATCATCGCTAAAGAAGATTATTATTTCGTCTATCCGACGGATTACCATAAATATTTGAATTACTATAAAGACACGTTCCAGCATGGCGGTATCTCAATGGAAGAATCCATCCTGCCAGTTGTAACGCTCGAGCCGAAATGACCCACAGCCGTTCTTTTTTGATCATAGCATTCCTGTTGGTTCTTGCAAGTTCACTGCAAGCTCAGGAAAAAGAATACATTGCCTTAGGCAAGGAATTTATAAAACTCTTTGAAGAGAAACAATTTGCCGAATGCATGCCGTTCGTCGATGCATCGATCAAGGATAAGCTGACTGTTACTTCGCTCGAATCGATCCACACTCAGATCCACTCGAAATTAGGAAAGCTTGTAAAGCAACAAGGAGAGCTTTTCGAAGATGATACGACGTATCAGCTTGTCTATATTGGTTGTGAGTTCGAAAATCAGAAGCTTGATTATAAGATCGTTTTTAATCCGCAAAAAAAGCTCATTGGCTTTTTTCTTGTTGCTCCGGTCGAGAAAGTACAGTATTCGCTGCCGCCATATGCCCATCTCGATTCGATCATCGAGATACCGATGGTTATTACGAGTGATACATTCAAATTAGCAGCTACATTAACGATTCCAAAATCGGCCAATCATCCACCGATCGTAGTGATGGTGCAGGGAAGCGGCCCGCAGGATCGGGATGAATCTGTTCATGCGAATAAACCATTTAAAGACCTTGCCTTCGGTCTTGCTGCCCACGGCATTGCCACTCTTCGCTATGATAAACGGACATATGTGTATAGCTCAGCAACCTCGCTTGACATCGCTCGCCTGACACCAAAGCAAGAAGTTACCGACGATGCGCTTGCAGCGATCAAGTTTATGCGCTACCAACTTGATCTCGATACGTCGCGCATTTATTTACTTGGCCATAGCCTTGGGGCCATGATGGCGCCTCGAATTGCTGCTGAAGATAAGCGCCTTGCGGGCATGATAATGATGGCTGCTCCGGCAAGGCCGTTCGAAGATGTGCTGCTTGATCAGATGGAGTTCTTATTGCCGCAGCAACTCGCAAAACAAAAAGCCGATTCACAATTGGCTAATATTCGTCAGACAATAAAAAAAGTAAAGGCTCATAATTATAAGGATACCACCTCTTCCTCCGCTTTGCTTGGCCTTTCACCCGCCTATTGGGATTACTTACGAAAATACGATCAGATAAAAACAGCAAAGTCCTTGACTACTCCAATGCTAGTGTTACAAGGAGGTAAAGATTATCAGGTTAGTAAAAAAGATTTTCATTTATGGAAAGAATCGTTGGTGACAAATGATAATGTCTCATTTGAATACTTCGATAATCTCTATCATTTATTCATGATCGGCGCCGGTACTTATACTGATTATGATGCGCCATCGCATATTCCGATGCCGGTGATCGATAGAATTGCCTGGTGGGTAAAGAATCATTAATGGGCCGGTTAGAACATACCTCGAGATCTGCCAGTGATACTATTACATTCGGTAAACACTTTG
>DASTAO010000324.1:0-3803 GCA_035712525.1 Kapaibacterium sp. (SeqCode) | reverse complement strand
TTAGGTCAACTTCAATATGAGCTAAATTAATGTTAAACTCATTATGACGTTTGGGTTGAGTAAAAGGATGGCTAACAGCACTCCCTGGTAGATTATTGAAATCATACATAAAATACGTATCGACAAAACCACTCCATTTTAGAGTAATCGAGTCGGTGGATTGCGCAGAAGCAACCGAAGTATATAGTACCGCAATTGCGATACCAAAAGATAACAATACCGTTTTCATTTGGATATACGAGATTACAATTTGTTATTTTGTACACTGAAGTGGAAGAACTATCAGATACAATAGACCGATATAAAACATCATCATGCAAAAAAGATATATCGGTTTGATCTGTCTCATTGCGGCTATAAAGCCGGTGGTTATTTTAATTCATCTATTGCAAGATTAAGCTTTAGAACATTCACTCGCTCCGGTCCAAAGAATCCTAAATATGGCTTCTCTATATGGGATTCTACTAAGGCCTTGATCTTATCTTCGCTCAGTCCACGAGCTTTTGCTACCCGAGCGATCTGGATGATTGCGCCCTGCGGCGTAATATGCGGATCGAGTCCACCGCCTGAAGCCGTAACCATTTCCGATGGGATATCCGAAGTCTTCACTCCTGGATTATGGACAATGAAGGAATCGATGCGAGCCTTGACAAGATCAAGATGCCCCGGATTTGTCGGTCCCTGATTCGACCCGCCCGTCGAAGCAGCATTGTAGTTTACCGCCGAAGGGCGGCCCCAAAAATATTTATCGGCAGTAAAATTCTGCCCGATGTTTTCATAGCCGAGCAGTTTACCATTTTTTTCAATTGGCAATCCTTCAGATTGGTTGGGCATCAGCCTTCCAATTGTCCAGATAAACACCGGATAGCAGACACCGAAGAAGACGATGAGTATAACGGTTAGTCGTAATGACTTTGAGAAATTATTCATTGTAGCTTCAAAAAAATTATGCTAAACCTATTGCTGCAATTATCATATCGATAAGTTTAATACCGATGAACGGGACGATCACACCACCCAAGCCGTAGATCAAAAGGTTACGAGCCAGCAGCTTGCTCGCACCGATCGGCTTATATTGCACTCCACGAAGCGCAAGCGGGATCAACATAGGAATAATGATCGCGTTAAAAATTACTGCTGAGAGTATTGCCGATTGTGGACTAACGAGCCCCATGATATTAAGCTTCTGCAACGCCGGTATCGAGGCGATAAAGAGCGCCGGGACGATGGCGAAATATTTTGCGACGTCGTTGGCAATGGAGAACGTCGTGAGCGTACCGCGGGTGATGAGCAATTGCTTTCCGATCTCAACGATCTCGATGAGTTTGGTAGGATCATTATCAAGATCGACCATATTGCCGGCTTCTTTTGCAGCCTGGGTACCTGAGTTCATTGCTACACCGACATCTGCTTGCGCAAGAGCAGGGGCATCGTTCGTGCCATCTCCCATCATTGCGACGAGTTTGCCTTGCTGTTGTTCTTTGCGGATGTATTCGAGTTTATCTTCCGGTTTTGCTTCGGCGATGAAGTCATCGACACCGGCTTTATTTGCAATGAATTTTGCCGTAAGCGGATTATCGCCAGTCACCATCACGGTCTTAACCCCCATCTTGCGAAGCCGTTCGAAGCGTTCTGTGATACCGGTTTTTACAATATCCTGAAGTTCGATCACTCCGGCAAACTTCCCATTATCGGCAACAGCAAGTGGCGTGCCACCATTGGATGCTATGTTTGTTACGATCTCCATCATTCTATCCGGCACGGCATAACCATTGTTCTCAACCATCGCCTTAATGACATCAATTGAGCCTTTACGGATACTATTGCCATTGGCAAGATCAACACCGCTCATTCTTGTCTGAGCAGTAAATTGAATGAATGTTGAGTTTGAATAATCCGAACGACGAACGCTATTACCCAGTGACATTGCCAGTTCTATGATCGATTTTCCTTCCGGCGTTTCATCGGCAAGGGAGCTAATGGCGCAGAGGCGGACAAACTCTGAATCATCTTTTTCATTCACATTGTAGAATTTTGTTGCTTTACGATTGCCGATGGTGATCGTACCGGTCTTGTCAAGCAACAGTGTATCAATATCGCCTGCAGTCTCAACCGCTTTACCAGATTTGCTGATGACGTTTGCACGAAGAGCGCGATCCATACCGGCTATACCAATGGCAGAAAGTAACCCTCCGATCGTTGTCGGGATCAGGCACACAAATAATGAAACGAGCGAGGCTATTGCGATCGGTGTATTGGCGTATCGGCCGAATGGCTCAAGGGTAACGGTCACGATAATAAACATCATCGTGAAACCGGCTAATAAGATCGAGAGGGCGATCTCATTCGGTGTCTTCTGCCGTGAAGCTCCTTCTACAAGCTGGATCATCTTATCGAGGAATGACTCACCCGGATCGGTCGTAACACGAACTTTAATGGAATCAGAGAGCACTTTCGTGCCTCCAGTCACGCTCGATTTATCACCGCCAGCTTCACGAATGACCGGAGCGGATTCGCCAGTAATAGCAGATTCATCGATCGTTGCAAGCCCTTCGACGATCTCGCCGTCCATTGGGATATACTCACCGGCGGTAACAAAGAACAGATCACCCTTCTTCAATACTGATGAGCTTACGGACTTACGTTCGCCATTTGGCAGCACTAACAGTGCAGGAGTCTCTTCTCGAGCCTTACGCAACGAAGCAGCCTGAGCTTTGCCGCGAGCTTCGGCAATGGCTTCGGCAAAATTTGCGAAGAGCAACGTGATAAATAAAACGAAAGTGATAAGTCCATTATAGAACATAGAACCTTGCGTCTTATCAGGACTGATCGCAAGCATGATCGTGACTACTACCATGATCGCCGTCCCAACTTCGACGGTGAACATGACAGGATTCTTCACCATCAATCGTGGCGACAGCTTACGAAAGGACTCACCGAAGGCAGTGCCGATGAGATCCTTATCGAACATTTTGATAGTTGGTTTATGCTTTGACATTGTCGTCTCAAACTTTAATGAATGGATAGTGCTTCGGCAATCGGACCGAGGCCGAGGGCCGGGAAGAACAGCAATGCTGTTAAGATCACGATGACGCTAAAGAGGACGACGCCAAACGTTAGCGAATCTGTCGAAAGCGTACCTGCTGATGCAGGGACATATTTCTTCGAAGCGAATGCTCCGCCAATTGCGATGGGGCCGATGATCGGGATGAATCTACCGATGATCATTACAATGCCGCATAAAATATTCCAGAAAGGGGTGTTATCGCCCAGTCCCTCAAACCCAGAACCGTTATTAGCTGAAGCGGAAGTAAATTCATACAGCATTTCCGAAAATCCATGGTGTCCCGGATTCGGCAACCACGCAAGATTTGTCCCGGGGTCCGAATTCGAAGCCCAGACGTGCGAGCTGATCGCAGTGCCGGCAAGAATTAACAGTGGATGGAGCAGTGCGACAATAACAGCGATCTTTACTTCTTTTGCTTCGATCTTCTTGCCTAGGAATTCCGGAGTTCGCCCGACCATTAATCCGGATATGAATACCGCGACAATGATAAAGACGAACATATTGATAAAGCCCACGCCGACGCCACCGAAAAAAGCATTGATGTGCATACCGAGCATGAGGAACGTCCCGCTGATAGCAGTGAAGCTATCGTGCATTGCATTGACCGAGCCGTTCGAAGTGCAGGTAGTCGAGATAGCCCATTGTGCCGAAGCAGCTGAGCCAACTCGAACCTCCTTGCCTTCCATACTGCCATTTGATTGATCGACATGATACTGCTCGAGTGCACCGTTACCAC
>DASTAO010000323.1:0-3862 GCA_035712525.1 Kapaibacterium sp. (SeqCode) | reverse complement strand
ACGAAAAGGTACTACACAAAGCCAACAATAACAACACATCCCACCGCCAATAGAACTGAAGTATGGTCAGTGGAAAAACTATACTATGTAAGATCACTCCAATGAACGGAAGCTGAAGACCAACAGAAAGTACCAACAGCCAAAAAATTACTTTCGCCTGTCGCGGTGCTGCATTCCGATGGAGCATTCGTTGTAGTATTACTGCCGTCAAAATTCCTACCGCGATCATCAATGTTTTTGTGCTACGGAGGTCATAATATTCCTGTCGTAAATAAGTAAATCCTTCGCCACTGGATCCATAGATCCAAAGCTGATCAAGCTGAACTTGTGTTCGGAAATGCGCCAGCGGCAACAAATAAAACGCCGTACAGCACGCTGCTCCAACGATCGGAACAAGTATCAGTACCCAACGTCGCGGCTGGAAGAGCGTCCCCCGGGCAAGGCAATAAACGATCATCGCCAATCCGGCAATGATTACGCAAGGGATATTTGTCAAGAGTAAACCGATCCATCCAGCTAATCCGATGAAAAACGAGCGCATCCTATTTCGTGGGTTATCGCTGGCAGCTAATTCGATAGATAAAAAAATTAGCGGTAGAAACGCAAAGGCAAATTGTTCCCCTAAAGCATTTCTCGAAAATATATCGAGCAATCTATAAGTGCCAAAGCCATACATAATAGCACCAAGCAGGGCAGATACTCGAGAAATTTGAAGCTGCTTCAGATATAGAAATAAGGTAAGAACCGAAATGATACTACCAAACAAACAGGTAATATAGAGCAACGCCGAGGATGAAGCCGAAGGAATAATGACTGAGACAACGGTAATGAACCAATAGGGTAAAGGAGGGTAAAAATAAAAGGCGGGAATACCATATCCGCCAAAGGAATCAGGTAGCCATCGCGGCTGCAAATACCCTTCCTTGACCAGATGGGTAAACTGTGGGATCCAGTTCAAATGGATCCACCCATCGTCTCCACCAACCGGAATAACCAGCGTCATTCCGATCATCAGAAGAACCGGAATGGTAACTGCTACCGCGATACTGGTTGAAGAATTAAGAGCTTTGGCTATTCTCAAGAGCATTAGAAACTACGTATTAATACCTCATGATGAGTTTCTGCTGCTTTATCGATGCAAATAACCGGACATTTTTTATCGACACCAAATTAAGCTCTGCTTCAATCATTAGTTGGAGCCAAGCCATCAGAAAGATCATGATCATTGCTCCATCAGCATATAGCAAGCCAAAAAGGCAAGCAAACTGATAAATAACCATTGTCATGATTGCGAGTTGCGAAAAAAACATTTGCTCTTCTGTTTTAACAAGCAGGAACCGTTGGAGTAATATTGCCTTCCATAGCCTACCAAGAAACCAAAAGAATGCAATAAGACCGAAAATTCCAGCGCGCATTGGCCAGTATAAGTAGGTATTATGGCATCCAAAACGGGTCACTACCGCAATCAACGGAAGATGATAGTATACGGTCCACTGAACACCGATCGGTACACCGAAGATCGGATTATGATAGATGTTCATTAAGATGTTCGGGTACTCCAGTAACCGAACATAGGCTGACCCTTCGTCTTTGGGATTCATTACTCCCGCAACCAGACGAACGATAAACCCAAGTGGGTCAGTTGCAAGTATGAAGATGCTTAACAGGAAAACCAGCCCGAGGATATAGTACCCATGTTTGACTTTTCTGCCTTTTGGCAATGTGATAAACAGAACCACTAGAGCGACGAGAAGCGCCAAAAAAAACGTTCTTCTATAACTGGCAATAAGCGAAAAGGCAAACACCGGCAATGAGAAGAGCAATACTTTACGCAGCCATTTTAATCGTTCACCCTTGTAGTGCATTAACAGGACGGCTGAGACGATCCCCAAGGCAAGTAAAAAACCGTCACGCCATTGCTGTAGTATTCCCCAGGACTTGACCGGGCTTGTTGAGAAAAAGTAGATGCCGACTCCGTCAATGGCTTTCGCAACGCATCCCAAAATCAAGAGAACAGGTAGTACTCGCCATTCTCCTGGCTCCCGAAAAAAATTGATGAAGACAAAATAATAAACCGGGATCAGAATTGACTCGTGAAGTTCATAGACCGTTTTGAATTGCCAATTTATCCAGGAGCCTCGTATCCATGAGACAACCAGAATTAAAGCCATCATGAGCAGCGGTCCCCAGAAATAGGATCGTTTCACGGTATATTCGCCAATCATGAATCGCTCGATACCGAGTACGATGAAGCAAAGAATTAGAATGATCTCCGATGAACTTACCGGAGCGGTTTGAGGGAAATACTCAAAGATCTGGAGCGGGGAACCGGAAACCATATTATCCTGCCAGAGCAACATCCAGGCGAGGATATATTTGATCGTGCGAAAAGAGAGCAATAATTGCTCCTCGCCGGCAGTAACAATACGGTATGGGCTAGAACAAGCTAGCTGAAAGTTTCGCACCGAAGGCTAAAACGACGGAGCTCAGGCCGCCGTTCGGGAAAAATCAGTGACCGCTGCGGCCCGCTTAAGCCGCGGAGCAGTCGCCATAACCTTCCGCTGCTTGCGCTCGTTAAATTTACGGACTTTGTCAGTGTCGGAGTGTAGCTTACTTACTATTTTTTCCCAAAGGATTTCATATGGCACGACCTGAACATTTTCGGAAGCCTCTATAAAGCTAATCTTTGTTGAAATGAGGTTATTATACCGTTCGACTGACTTTTTTAGAATAAGGTCAGCGTTGTAAGAATATCGTTCAAGTAAGATCAGGAGCGAAGCAAAAGCGCGACTTTTCGGATATTGTTCAGGAGTGAAATATCGGATGCAATATTTTTTGAAAGAATCGATATGCTCAGTTAGCTTGGAGTATTCACCACATTCTACGAGATATAAAATATGCATTAAGCGCACATCGAATCCAAATCCTTCTTTATCTTGCTGGAGGTCTCCTGCTGAAGTAATAAGCGATCGTAGTTCTTTGCCTTCTTTAGTACGTTTACTAACACTTCTTTTTAATTCATCTTTAGCAAATAATTCATACAATTTTAAGATATTCCACCGTTGTTTCTGAATTTGGTCTAGTTGCGGGAATGCCTTATTAGTAGTAGCCTCCAAATAAATCTCTTCCGCTTTTGCTATTTCATTTATATGCATAAAAAATATAAAAGCAAATTCTTTAAGGGTAAACCAGTTTGCATTGCCGCTTTGAATATATTCAACTGCCTTTAAGTACGCAGCTATACCTTTGTCTCGATTTCTAGTGTAAATGCAACTCCCCATTTGCTGCAAATAAAAAGTACCATAGTTAGCACGAGCAGCGGCACTAGTGCTATCGAGATAGTTGATAGCTTTGTCAGCAATGTCATAGACAGCATTATATTCTCCATTCATATCATGGTCATAAATCTTCAACTTATAATATGTCATCCAAATTGGATGACTTTCCGTTCGTTGTAAAATGTTTTCAACGATGGTAAGACTTTGTTTTAATATTTCTCTTGTACCACTTTTATATGAAATTCGACGTTTATAGTGAATGCCAAATCGTTCGAGTGCTTCGGCAGTTTCAAGTTCTGCATTGTATCTCAATCTAAGGTCTTTAACGATTGTGTCGTATTTCTCATATCCTAAGAGATCACCACTTTTGTAACAGAACCCACGTAAGAGAATTGCGAACTCAAGCGCTAATTGTGTAAGATCAAATCGTTGTGCTTTGGCCATGCCACGCCTTGCTTCGATCAGTGCATTGTGCTCATCACCAAGACGGATCATGATTTTAGCCATTGTTAACCGTTTTAGAAGAGAGACATAGACAATGGTTACTTTTGAGCTGCCGGCTGACGATCGAAGATCAAGGAATA
>DASTAO010000322.1:0-3939 GCA_035712525.1 Kapaibacterium sp. (SeqCode) | reverse complement strand
CATTATGGGTTGTAATTTTAAACCCATCAAAATCCCACAGTCTATCTCCGCAAATAAGAATATGAGTTGAATCAAAGACCCATACCCCTGTTAAATTGCTTTCTTGTGGGATAGTATATTCTGTCCATTCAAAATCATGGGATGTCGTATCAGATATTTTATTGCACGTATCGCAAGGTGGGTGATGAGTCGTATCAGTATGACAAGTATCGCAACAGGTGTCACACTTTGTGGAATCATTGGGAGTCGTCGGATAATGCTGACAGGAGCTTGTAAAGGCTCCTGCCAACAATATCGATATTATAACTATCGGAATTACTTTCATAGTTACTTACGGTATATAGGCAACCCGAATTATTTGTATGAAGTTGCGGAATTGAATATGCCCTTGGATGTTTATCGTATATTAATGTAGTGCTTTGATGAGCACCTATGAATAGATTTATTAATTTTCAAAAACTTACAAGAAAGGACGACATATTATGAAAACCACACGTATTTACAATGTACCGGTTACCGATGGAGAAATTACGATAGTCAGGACGCTTGCTGCTGCCGATGTGATGAAACATTCGTGCGGATTTGCTCAGGCTTTGCGCAAGAAGGGTTCGGGTGTGCTTATTGTTAATACCGGGCTTTCCAAGCGGCGCTTCAAAGAAGCTGCTTGTGAAGCGGGGATCGAAGTGAACCAGGTTCGCGAAACCAATGCGATGGTTTCTCCGGGTAAGACGTCGCTTATCATTCAAACATCTCTTGCAGGGGAGTTATCAAAAGAACTTGAATCTATAAGAACGCTCTGCAAAGAAGCAAAAATATCGGTCGTCGTTATTACCGGTTGGGAATGGACTTCGTCAAGCTATCGACGTAAAGAGCAATTGCTATTCGGTTTGCGTCAACTATTAAACGATCTGGATATAGCGGTGGTGATCTATACCCAAAGTCCGCAATATGTTACCTGCGGCCAATACTCCAGAGGTGGGGTAGGGAAGCTTGCGATGCTGGCGTATGATGTTGTCGATTATGATCCTATCAACGAATTGCCTAAGGAGGAAATGGGATCTGTTGAGGGAATAGAGGAGCGAAAACCACGCCCGGTTCTCGGTGGAGGTGCACAATTAGGAACTAATAAAATCAATGAGTTGCCGGTGGAATTTGCAGAAAGTGAAGGCAGAGAGATTAGGCGGGTTAAGGAGGAAGTGATGGCGTTGGCTGCTTAGGGGAAATTGCCATTTTCTAATATTGCCCAGCGAAGAGAGCAATCCGGAATTACACTTATGTATTAGCAGATTAGCTGCTTTTAGGATATAGTGCTTCCAGATTCCTCCCGTTGGTCGGAATGGCAGTGAAAGGATAGCTCTTCTTTAGAAGAGTGCTAATAGGCTAAAAATTGTGAAAATATTGGTTTTTTATGGATGTAGAGTCATTTTTTCGTATTTTCGCACTTTCGTAATCATAACGACGGCTGTCGTCATACTTTTTGATTTTTAACCCTTAATATAGTAAACGAATGGAATTACTTATTGTGCTTGGGACTAGCGTTATCGGCTTGCTGTTCGCGGGCTTATACCTGATCCCGAATGTAATGAAGCGCGACCAGGGGACTCCTGCGATGCAGAAGATCTCAAACGCGATCAAGCAGGGAGCCGAAGCATTTTTGCGCCGGCAAAATAAGACGATCGTCCTGCTGGCTGCGGTTGTTGCTTGTGTAATCTTTGTCGTCTACGGATTTATCCGAGCTCATAACGAGCACGATCCCGTATCGAGCACGACAACCCTTGCCTTCTGGACAACGCTCAGCTTTGTGCTTGGTGCTCTCTGTTCAGTCGGTTCAGGGTATATCGGAATGTGGGTTTCCATTCGTACGAATATCCGTACTGCCAGTGCAGCTACGAAATCTCTTAACGATGCCCTCCAGACCGCTCTTCGTGGTGGTGCTGTTTCGGGTCTTTTCGTAGTAGCTCTTTCGCTCCTCGGTGTTGCCGGTCTTTTTGCTATCGTTCAGGTAACGGGTGTCGTAGGTTCTGCCGATCAGGACATTGCTAAGATCCCGCTGCTTATCGGCGGTTACGGATTCGGCGCATCGTTCGTCGCTCTCTTCGCTCAGCTTGGTGGTGGTATCTATACCAAAGCTGCTGACGTCGGTGCCGATCTTGTCGGTAAAGTCGAAGCCGGTATTCCGGAAGATGATCCGCGTAACCCTGCCGTTATTGCCGATCTCGTTGGTGATAACGTCGGTGATTGTGCCGGCCGTGGTGCTGATCTTTTCGAATCGACGGCTGCTGAAAATATCGGTGCTATGATTCTCGCTGCAGGTCTTTTCGTCGCGAATCCCGGAATGTTCAAAGTCGGTATTCTCGGCGTGTTGTTATTCCCGCTTGTTGCCCGCGCTTTCGGATTGCTTTCTTCCATCATCGGTATCATGAGCGTAAAAGCTAAAGAGACCGAAGATCCAATGAAGGCTCTTAACCGCGGATATTATGTAACGACGGTTCTTGCTGCGATCGGATTCTTTGCCGCTTCAAAGTGGCTCCTTGCTCCGGCAGACCCCAACGGCCCGGCTGCAAATGCCTGGATGAGCTTCTTTATTTGTGGTGTCATTGGTTTGGCAACAGCTCAGGCTTTCGTATTCATTACACAGTATTACACTGAGTATCGCTACCGTCCGGTAAAGAGTATTGCTGAAGCATCGCAGACTGGTCCGGCAACGAACATCATCGCCGGTATCGCTGTCGGTTTTGAAAACGTTGCTTATCCGATCCTCGTCATCGGTGCTGCTATCATCGCTTCGTATTACATTGGGGATAGCAGCGGCTTGCAGCATGCCGGTTTATTCGGTACCGCAGTTGCAACGATGGGTATGCTTGGAACGGCTGCTTATATTCTTGCGATGGACACCTTCGGCCCGATCACCGATAATGCCGGTGGTATCGTCGAAATGAGCCAGCAGCCGGAATCGATCCGTGAGAAGACCGATCGTCTCGATGCCGTCGGCAATACGACAAAGGCTTTAACAAAAGGGTACGCTGTCGGCTCTGCCGCTTTAGCTGCATTCTTGTTGTTCTCGGCTTATCTCGATGAGTTGGGACATTATGGTTTGAATCTTTCGGCTGTCGATCTTACCAAGCCGGAAGTATTCGTTGCTGCCGCCCTTGGTGGAATGCTCGTTTTCTTATTTACCTCGATGGCTATCAAGGCTGTCGGTAGAACAGCGTATGCCGTTATTAACGACGTTCGTGCCCAGTTCAAAGAAAAGCCAGGTATCTTACAAGGGACCGATGAACCGGATTACGGCCGTACGGTCGACATCGTAACCAAAGCGTCGCTTCGCGAAATGGTTATGCCAGGTGTGCTCGTCGCTGCTGCTCCGGTAGTGGTTGGTTTGGTGTTCAAGTGGCTTTATAACATGAAACTCAATGGCGCTGATCCGGCAACAATGCCGCGCTTATCTTCCGGTGGTGAAGCTGTTGCCGGCTTCCTGATGGTTGCTACGATCGTTGGTATTCTTGTTGCATTGCTGCTTAATAATGGCGGTGGTGCCTGGGATAATGCGAAGAAGTTTATCGAAATGGGTAACTTCGGTGGTAAGCGTTCGGAGGCTCATAAGGCAGCGGTTGTCGGTGATACGGTTGGCGATCCGTTTAAGGATACTGCCGGCCCGTCACTTCACGTGCTTATCAAGTTGATCTCGACGATCACGTTGGTATTAGCACCGTTGTTCATTTAAAATTAGCATTAAAAAATCCCCGCCGAAGATTTCGGCGGGGATCTTGTTGAAAAGGTCCACTAGTGTATTTACGCCGGTACTTCTTCGAAAGCCGGTGTAAATAACGCATGAAGCGGGTAAACTTCAACCTGCGGTGGGGTTTCAACGCCGATCTGATGTACTCCCGGCATCAAGCGATTATTGACAAAGGCATTTAAGTCTTCTGCACTTTCCCA
>DASTAO010000321.1:0-2223 GCA_035712525.1 Kapaibacterium sp. (SeqCode) | reverse complement strand
ATAGATTTTGGGACATTATTGAGCGAAGGAAAGTATCAATCTTTTATACTGCTCCTACTGCGATCAGAGCATTCATTCGTGCCGGCGATGATCATCCGAATAAGCATGATCTTTCATCGCTCAGATTATTAGGTACTGTCGGTGAACCCATTAATCCGGAAGCATGGATGTGGTATCATAAAACGATCGGTGGTGGGAAATGCCCGATCGTCGATACGTGGTGGCAGACAGAGACCGGTGCGATTATGATCTCGCCGCTTCCTGGTGCTACAGCTACTAAACCCGGTAGTGCAACCAAGCCATTCTTTGGTATCCAACCTCAAGTTGTGAGCAAAGAAGGAAAGCCTGTAAAAAAGAACGACGGCGGATATTTAATTATCAAACAGCCATGGCCTTGGATGCTTCGAGGGATTTACAAAGATCCGGAGCGTTTTCAAAAACAATATTTTTCAGAGTACCCTGGTATTTATTTTACCGGCGATGGAGCCCGCGAAGATAAAGACGGATATTTTTGGATCATGGGACGCGTTGATGATGTCATCAATGTTAGTGGGCATCGAATCGGAACGATGGAGGTTGAAAGTGCGCTGGTTGCGTATCCTTCGGTCGCCGAAGCGGCTGTTGTCGGGCGCCCTGATGATTTAAAGGGCTCTGCCTTGGTTGCCTTCGTGACCTTAAAGGCAGCTTCGACGGGCTCGGATGAAGTAAAAGCAAAACTTAAAGACCACGTGGCGCAAGAAATAGGTAGTTTTGCAAAACCCGATGATATTCATTTTACCGATGCATTACCAAAAACCCGTTCGGGCAAGATCATGCGTAGATTGCTACGTGAACTGGCATCGACAGGTAATGTAAAGGGGGATACCACAACCCTGGAGGATTTTTCCGTACTCGAAAAATTGCGAACGGCAGAAGACGAAGAATAATGATAAACCCCGAAAAACTCACCATACTCGAGCGGACTCACCGGCTCGTAAAAGAATATGCTGAGCATTACCCGATAGCCCTTGCAACTGCAAAGCCGAATGAAAAAGCTTTTAGTGCAACGGAGATAATCTATCATTTGGTGGATGTGGAAAAGTTGTGGCATGAGCGATTCAGGCACATGAAGGAAAAAGAAGGTGCACTGTTTCAGGCGATGGATCCGGATAGTGTGGCCTTGAACAATAGGTATAATGAGAAATCTATTACCGATGGTTTACACGAATGGGGTGAGCTTCGTACCCGAACCTTTAAGATGATCAATGAAATGGATGATACGTTGCTAAGCCGAATTGCCGTTCATCCGCGCTATGGTGACGTTGCCATTTCCCGGATACTTGATATCATGGCGAACCACGACCTGCAGCATCTCGAGCAGATGAAGCGCACGCTTTCACAAGTTACTCCTGCTGCATGATCGTTGCCATTTTCATAGGCATCTTTACCGGGTTGTTATTTTCTATTCCTCCCGGGCCGGTAAATGCCACGATCATCTCCAGAACCATGCACCACGGATCGCGATTCGGATTCGCTGTCGGCCTTGGTGCAGCAATTATGGATTTTATCTATTGCGGCGGTGCGGCACAGATCCATGAATTTCTCGCTCGCTCGCCGATCATTAATCTAAGCTTTCAGGCAATCGGCTTTTTTGTTCTGCTATGGCTTGGGATTAAATTTTTCCGGACAAGTCCTACAACAGCTCATAAGCCAACGGGAAAGACAGTCCATCAGAAAGAAATGGTGGCCGAGCATCAGGTTGAAAAACTACATGTCAAGCAATCGAGCATCGTTGGTTCGGTATTGATCGGGATCGTACTCTATGTTTCGAACGTCGCTGGTATTCCGGAGTGGATCATTGTGAGTGCCTTCTGGCGCAATAGTGGACTATTGAAAGAGGGAGTGGATATTAATGCTGCGTATGCATTGGGTGCTACTCTTGGTGCCGGATTTTGGTTTTTCCTTGTGGTACGCTTTTTAGGAAAGCGAATCAGGTCGATGAAAGCGCATACGATCTTTTTGATCAATCGTTTTTCGGCAATTGGAATGCTCGTCTTCGGAGTTTATTTTGGATATCAGATCGCCTTCAAAACCGATTGGGGACGCGTGAATGAGCGCTGGAAAGAAGGCATTCACAAAAAAGTCGATAGCACAGCTACCAATTCGAAATAACTCCGAGCAGCAGGTCGTCGGATAGTTTGTCCTCGGCATTCTTCATGGCAGTTTGCAATGCGGTAAGCCCAT
>DASTAO010000320.1:0-2800 GCA_035712525.1 Kapaibacterium sp. (SeqCode) | reverse complement strand
CCTAAGAGAAAAGTTATCTTAAGACTTCCTGATACAGCATCTAATACTGCCGGCTTCATTGGTTTCCAGAATGAAAGTTCTTTAATTGCAAAAAAGTATCAGCGGCTATTGTCGCCAAGCGGTGATCTTACCGAAGCAGCGCGAAATATTTTCTCGGCACTTCGAGAACTGGATGCCATGAATGTCGATGTCATTTATGCCGAGTTGCTGCCGGAAATAGGGTTAGGCAGAGCAGTGAATGATCGCTTAAAACGAGCAGCAGCCTGACAAATCAACTTAAAACTCAGAACTCAAAACTCGGAACTACGAAAGCCGTATTTTTGCAATTCGTAACTCAAAACCTTCATAAATTTAACGTATCTACTTTATGGCTAAAACCCCTATTACAATTGCTCGTGGAGACGGTATCGGGCCCGAGATCATGCAGGCGACACTTGACATTATCACCGCCGCCGGTGCCCAGCTCGATATCGAAGAAATAGAGATCGGCGAGCAACTCTATCTTAAAGGAATCAATACCGGCATCGAACCTGGTGCCTGGGATTCGCTGCGCCGCACGAAGATATTCCTGAAAGCTCCGATCACCACTCCGCAGGGTGGCGGCTATAAGAGTTTGAACGTTACGGCCCGTAAAGTTCTCGGCCTTTATGCCAATGTCCGTCCTTGTGTAAGCTATCATCCGTATGTTGCAACGAAGCATCCGGTGATGGATCTTGTCATTGTTCGTGAGAATGAAGAGGATCTCTATGCCGGTATCGAGCATCGTCAGACGAATCAGGTCTTTCAAGCGTTGAAGCTTATCTCGCGTCCGGGTTCTGAGAAGATCGTTCGCTACGCGTTTGAATATGCCAGAACCAACGGCCGCAAGAAAGTAACCTGCTTCATGAAAGATAATATCATGAAGCTGACCGATGGCCTCTTCCATAAAGTGTTCGATGAAATCGCGACCGAATATCCTGAGATCACCGCCGATCATTGGATCGTCGATATCGGCGCTGCCAAGATGGCCGATACTCCGGAGAACTTTGATGTGATCGTCATGCCGAATCTCTATGGCGATATTCTTTCCGACGTTGCAGCTCAGATCGCCGGTTCGGTAGGCCTTGCCGGTTCTGCAAATATCGGTGAATCCGCTTCGATGTTCGAAGCTATCCATGGCTCGGCTCCGCGTCGTGCCGGCCAGAACCTTGCTAATCCTTCCGGCTTGTTGCTCGGCTCGGTGATGATGCTTGTTCATATTGGCCAGAGTGACATTGCTGCCAAAGTTCATAACGCCTGGCTTCGTACGTTGGAAGATGGTGTCCATACCTATGACATTTTCAAAGAAGGTGTCAGCAAAGAAAAAGTTGGTACCAGAGAATTTGCCGAAGCTGTCGTGAAGCGCGTCGGACAGCAGCCACAAGTGTTGAAAGCTGTCGATTATAGCAAGGCTAACGAAGCGATGAAGTTGGGTGTAACAGCCAAATCGAGTTACAAAGCAAAGAAAGAGCTGAACGGCGTTGATATTTTCCTTGATTATAGTGGTGAAAATCCCCAGAAAGTTGGGGGGGACTTCTCGGCCATTTCATCCGGCAACCTAAAGTTGTCAGTCATCGAAAATAAAGGTGTTAAAGTATATCCCAATGCCCAGCCCATTTCATCATATACCGACTTTTGGCGCGCCAGATATATGTCGGATGGAACCTGCAATTATAATCAGGTGCTTGAAGTGATCGGCAAGATCAGCGCCGCCGGTTATGATGTGGTGAAGACAGAAAATCTTTCTTCGTTCGACGGCGAAGCCGGATACTCGGCGCTTCACGGTTAATTTGTTTCTTTTGGCACTGCGAGGAGGAAGCCTTCCTCGCAGTGTTGACATTTTTCATTTTGCATTTTTAATTTTTCATTCCCTACCCATGCCTCAAGAACCTCAAACCTACGAAAGCCTCGATGTCTGGAAATTTTCGATGGAGTTAGTTCAGGAGATCTACGATTTGACAAAGAGTTTTCCGGATATCGAGCAGCAAGTCCTTCAGAAAGAAATTAGAACAGCGGCGATCAAAATTCCGGCGAAGATCGCAGCGGGATATTCCTGTGGCATAAGCAGCATGATGCATCGTTATTATTGCTATAGCATTGCCCATCTTTCAACGCTTGAAACGCATATTCAACTTTCAGAACGATTCGGATATATTCCTAAAGTTGAAGCAAAGCCTGTCTTCGAAAAATGTAAAAGAATCGGCAAATTGATAGAGAAATTAATTTTTCATGAAGAAGAAGGGGAATGATTTTTCTCACACCGTCTGCTCCAATGCCTCCTCCAGCAACTGCTTCCGATACAGATCGTGATAAGCCCCACCCAGTGCTAATAACTCAGCATGTGTCCCGCGTTCTGAAATCTTTCCATCATCGAGTACGATGATCTCATCGGCATCTTTTACTGTGGAAATTCTGTGACTGATGATAATGCTCGTCCTGCCCTTCATGATCTGGCGAAGATTTTGCAGGATGCGTTCTTCGGTTGCCGTATCGACGGCGCTCATTGCATCGTCGAGGATGAGTATCTTCGGATTTCTGGCGATGGCCCTGGCAAGTGAGGTGCGTTGCTTCTGTCCGCCAGATAAAGTAATGCCGCGTTCGCCGATCACCGTTTCGAATTGATGCGGGAATTCCGAAACATCTTTATAGATCTCGGCATGATTCGCTGCCTTGATGAGTTCATCGGCAACCGGATCCTGTACGCCGTAGGCGATATTCGTCTGAAGTGATTCTGAAAATAAGAACGACTCCTGCTGAACCATGCCTATGCTCTTTCTCAGCG
>DASTAO010000319.1:0-4159 GCA_035712525.1 Kapaibacterium sp. (SeqCode) | reverse complement strand
ATTACCATCATTAGGTCGACAGGTTCGTTTGACAGTTCTATCTGTAATATGCGGTATGACTCTTTGGAAATTTTAGATAACCGCTTACATGACCGTGGGTTGGAAAGCGTGCTCATAAAACCCGGTTCGGCTATCAATATGGAGTTGATCCCGAATCCTGTTCCGATCACACCGGGAGATCTTGTCAGCAGAGTATCAGTAAAGGTGATCGATTCAATGCTTGATGGTTCGATCTGTATAATGGCCAAAGATACGGCAAAGAATGTTTCCGAATTTTGCCTAACCTATTGCACCATACCGGATAAACTAAAGCCTCGCATCGAGGTACTGCGCGATAACGGCAATCATTTATGGAATGTAAAGGTCCATGACGATACGGCTTGGGATCGCAAGATCGATAGCATTTATATCACGAGCCCAAGCAATATTTCACCGGTTGTTATTCCACCGACTCGCGGTCAGGAAGTTATTTATCTGACGATCCCGACCTCCGATGTTACTGCTCCGAGCGGATTCTGTATTTCGGCGACCGATCTCTATGGCAACCAGAGCGATACGCTCTGCTATTTTGTCGATGCCGGCCTCGATACACTTAAGCCGAATATTAAGTATGATCCGGATCCGAAGACCGATCCTACGATGATCACGGTTTCGATCAATGACATTCATTTTAATGCGAATTCAACTCGCTTTAAATGGGATACGGGTATCGACTCAGTTTGGTTTACCGATAATTTTGAGGATAAGATGATCGTGCCGCCGACGATCTTCGGTCATTGTGCGGATTCTATACAGTCGTTCGTGCTTAAAGTGCGCGATTCACTCGATATCGATTCCAGCGCTTGCGTTACTGTTAATGCCCTCGATTGTCATGGCAATTTTGCTCAGTGGAATTGGTGCTATCCGTATCCGCGCGATCTGAACCCGCCTGTATTGCTTGCTAAATATTTGGATAAACAGCAGATCAAAGTATATGTAACCGATTCGGCGACGTACGATCGTGGCAACCAGATAATTTCAACCGATAATCCGGTCAACCTTACTACTCATTCGGCTACTGTTAATAAGGTGCCTGTTGATTCATTCGTTTTAATACGGCCGCTCATAAATGAGTCGTCCTATGCAACTGTGAATACGATCGATTATTGGGGGTCGCTCTTACCGACGCGTATTGCAACGCACTCTGCCGAGATCGGCATCCACGTTTGGATCCAGGATCTGGCCATGAAGAGAGGTTTAATCGTTCGTCAGGCCCAGCAAATAGAACTGCCGGTGTATTTTGTGAAGAACGATACGATCGAATTGGCGGAAAAATCGATCACGGATTTTGCTTTTACCTATACTCCGACGGGTGACGTGAATTCCTTAACACTTCTCGGAGTAAAGACTTTAGGTACTGCTTCTGCCGGTTGGGCGGTTACTGCAACACCAGTTGGTAATTCGGTACTTGTTCAAGGGCACATGCCTTCTTCCGGTGGCTCAGTATTAACGCGTCAAAATAATTCGGATACCTTACTTATCCTACAATTCCAGACACAACCGGATGCTGCTACGCGTGACGTTACACTTGACATCACGCCGGTTAATAATGAAACGGTTATTTACAATAACGGACGCGACACGATCTATACCGCGTTAAGCTCGACAGCCATTATGCCACCGCCGTGGGGTACGATCACCGGAGCGCATATTGTGATCGCTGGTTCTTGTGCTCCTGGATTAAGCCAGGGCTCTGGGACGACGACGGCAATCCTTGACATCCCAACTCCGAATCCGGCTGCCAGAAGCGCGGCGCTCCATTATTCGATTCCGGCTGATGCCTTTGTAACGATTGGTGTCTATGACATGCTCGGAAGAGAAGTAAAGACTGTTGTTAGACAAGATCAGAAACAAGGGACATACGATATTGTTCTCGATGTGACTGAATTAAATAGCGGTCAGTATGTCATTCGCTTAGAAGCTGGAAAAGAAATTCAGATGAGGACGATCGTCGTTAGCAAGTAACCAGGAGTAAATAACGACGATCAAATAGTTTTCCAAAATTCTCGTGCCGCGGCCGTAAACGATACCAGATCGAGTTTTGCTATCGGGTGTGGTGAATTCGGATGGATCGCTAAATAATTCTTTTCTTTTGGTAACTCCAAATATAATCTTGATACTTCCTCAGGGGGTACCATCTCGTCTCTATCTCCAACCGATAATAATAACTGACACTCTAAACGCCCTATGTCCTTAGCAGTAAGTTGCTTCTGCTTAAATGACTCAATGATCGATGATGCCAGCATTGCGGTTCGTTCGAAGCCATTTGCCTGGTGAATGGTGCTTAAGATATCATATCCTTTTTGAGACCGCTGCTTGATCGATTCCGGGTTTAACCCTGCCAGTGCCTCTGAAATACCTTGATCTGTCCAATAGAACTTCATCGCATGGCTAACAATGCTACGCACTATACTCGGTGCCATCAATGCTAATTCGATCGCTATATAACCTCCCATGCTATAGCCGATGATATCGACTTCTGGAATATGCAGATGATCTATTAGCAGCGAATGAACATAGCCTGCAAGATCGTGAATAGTGAGACTATTTTTTGTGGTAGTACTTTCTCCGTGAGAGGGGAGATCGAGAATTATCAGTGAACGGTCTTCGTACAATAAGCGGAGCTTATCAAATTCACGGCCGCTGCCGAGGGCACTATGAAGAAGGAGGAGCGGAGTATGAGTAGCCGATAGCTCTTCGCGAACAAACTCAAAAGTAATGGAGGCAGTATCAGTTGTATAGATCATTTTTTAATACGGTCAGATCGAATCCCGTGATCGCAGTTAATATTTCTTTACCGAAGGATCGATGCGGTTGCTCCAGGCATAGATGCCGCCAGCAAGATTGCGGGCATTCGGGAAGCCATTGCGGCGCAGGAACTCGGTAACCATTGCACTACGGCTGCCCGTCCTGCAGATAATGACCAGCGGCACATCGTCACGAAATTCATCCAAGTGCTGCGGAATGGTATTCATTTCAATAAGCTCGCCACCGATATTTGAAAGCGCAAATTCATCTGGACGCCGGCAATCGACGAGTTGATGCTCAGTGCCGTTCTTACGAAGCTCATTGAATTCTTCCGGAGAAATTTCGAAGGGGATCATGAGGAAGTCAGAAGTTTGAAATAAGAAGGTTGAAGCCAGAAATAAGAATAGTATTCTGACTTCAACGTTCTGATCTCGAAATTAAAAGAATCGGATGGCGTTACCGGTTAGGTTTACTAACCAACCGAAATATACTCCAAAGACTAACGTCGGAATAAGGAAGACAAAGATGAATGCTTTGGAAAGGATGGAATACCGTAAGGTGCCATCGGCTTGAATTTCCAGGGAGCTCAAGTTTGGAGCGGTATGAGCATCTGCTTGCTTGACAAACATCGATTGCATCACTCTGACATAATAGTAGAGCGACACCACCGAGTTCAATGCCATGACAACCGTAAGCCAGATCCACTGCGGCTGCTGAACGATTGCGGTAAAGATATAGAATTTACCGACAAAGCCAACCGTAAGCGGAATACCTGTCAGCGAAACGAGGAATAGCGTCAGGCAGGTTGCCAATAATGGCGAGCGCTTTGCAAAGCCTTTGTAATCTTCGATCTCTTCGGAGCCGATCTTATTGGCAATGAGCATCACAACATAGAATGCGCCGAGATTCGTGAAGAGATAGGAGATAAGATAGATCAGGATCGAGCTGACACCGGCATTAGCCGTGCTCTGCCAGGTACGTCCTAGCGTACCGGCTCCCATACCGATACTCACAAGCCCAACCATCATGTACCCGGCATGAGCGATCGTCGAGTAGGCAAGCATACGCTTGATGTTCGATTGGCGAAGCGCGGCAAAGTTTCCGAGCGTCATCGTCAAGGCAGAAAGGATTGCGACTACCAATGGCCAGTTGAGCAATGGCTGCATTGTCTGCGGATTTGAGGGAATAGCGAAGATCAAGAATCGCATCAACAAACCAAATCCGCCGGCTTTCGAAGCGATCGAGAGTAATGCCGTCACCGGGATCGGGGCACCTTCGTAAACGTCTGGTGTCCAGAAATGGAACGGGGCAGCGCTGATCTTGTATCCCATTCCAGCAAGCGATAAGATCACAGCCGTCCAGAGAGCAACGC
>DASTAO010000318.1:0-7432 GCA_035712525.1 Kapaibacterium sp. (SeqCode) | reverse complement strand
GGCATCACCCATGGTCTTCGGATTGAAGTGGATGCAGAAGGTAGCTTTTGCACCCGGGGCAATTACTCCTGACGGATTTGTACCATTGATAGTGTAATCGGTACCGCCTGGTAAGCTTGCCGTATAGCTTGTCGGGACATCACCGCAATTAGTGACATCAACGCAGATCGCCGAATCGGTATTCTCGAGGACGATATGCCCGTCAAACAATGGATTCGGTGTAGCCGAAGCACAAACCATTAAACCCTTGATGCTGAGTGTAGAGACGCTTGAGATAGCCTTTTCACTCGAAGTACCATTGATGGTTAGCGTCGCTGGGTTCGGGCCTTGTGTTGTTGGTGTGCAGCAGATCCGAACTACCGCATAACCATTTGCCTTAATAATAAAAGGTGTTACTTTGCCAGTAATGGTATAGTTTGCAGCAGAACCACCACTAAGCACCATTGAGGTTACATTAATATCGGCACCACCATTATTCCAGATGGTATCGTTAATACAGATCTCTTTACCGATGATAGATTCATCAGTCCAACCACCACCTTCGATGTTTCCAATCTTTTGGCTAATCTGACCGAACGGTACACCGGTGCCACGAATATCAATAAGGAATTGGCCGGCTGTATCACGTGACGGTTGCTCAAAGGTTTTTGGGATGTTAGTCGTGAAGCGAAGTCTTGCCACCCGGCTGCCTTTTGCTTTAGGCTTAAAGCAAACGGTAACCTCCTTGAATTTATCTGGCGGAATGATCGAATCAGCGCCAGAAATTCCGGTATAGGTATAATCGCCATCGTTACTGACAACGGTATTCGATTTGATTAGCAACGTATCAGTGCCCGGATTGTAGAGCCTGATATTCTTGCAGACCTCTGTTCCCATTGGGATCGAATCGAAGAGCATAACAGTAGGCGTTACAATAATATGTGGCAGAATGCCTGTGCCATACAATGTAATCGGAAGCGAAGGATTATTGATCGAGTTATTATTAATCAGTAATGTTGCAATATGCCGACCTTCTTTAGTAGGGCTATAGCGGATAAAGATTGAATCGCTCTTATTACCGGGGATCTGCATACTCGACGGAAGTTGAGCGATAGAAAACTCGCTGGCATCGTCGCCGACAAATTGGAAATTATTGATCGTTAATGTCGGAAGGTTTGTCGAATTAATAATTACTCTTGCTACGAGGGATTGCCCTAACTTAGTGGGTTTATTCTTAAATAACACATTCGTATCCACCGAAATAAGTGGGGCAAGGCCTATACCCTGAAGAGCGATCGTCTGAACAGCACTATCAATGCCATTCGAACCAATCGTAAGTGTTGCTGTCCGAATACCGTCAATGATCGGAGTAAATTTTACGACAATCTGACGGCTATCATTCATTGCTATGTCATCTGTTGGGGATGGTATAGACACAATGGTAAAGTCAGGAGTGCCGGTAAGTGTTACCGATTTAATATTCAGTAGTGGTGGACCATAGATGGCAGTGCCGACATTGGTCACAGTAACGGTAGCATTTGTCGATGCCCCAGTGACCTGCGATCCGAAGTTTACGATCTTTGGGCTTGAGCTAAGCTGAATGTTCGGTCCGGGAGGGCCGATACGATAATTTGTTGAAGGAGTGCTTGTCGTTGAGTTTGTAATGCTTAACTGTACGAATGACGGTGATAAACTACCATTGAGCCCGATCGTTTTGTAATAGGAATTATAACTTGAATTTGTCATCGAGAAGCTATTCTTTTCATAGAGCAGGTCGATGATATTCGAGGTTTCATAAAGTTTGATTTCGTAGCTGCAATTACCAAGTTCACCGGCATAATAATTTGTCATGGCATACCATTCTATGGTAAGCACCCGATTAGGAGCCGAACCGGTCGTCATGTAATATATACCGCTCGTATAGCTTGAATTTCCGGCTTGTAATCCGGAAAAGACAGCTATGGCGCTTGGGAAGTAACTTGCCTGATACCCAACAAGCGACGGCTGAATGATCGGATAATAATAGCCTGCATTACCGACGGTTGACCAATAGGCGAAATTGATCGAGCCAACATGGGCGTATAATGTAGAACCTGCATTATAATTTACATCGTCGAAATTAAAAGCGAACGGCAAATTGATGTAACAGTTCGTTTCATTCGACGTGTAGTAGGCCTGGTAGCTGATGCTGCCATAGTTGAAGAGGGATCCCCCTTGGCCATATATCTCAGTGAATTTGTCGGTTAATGGTTTATAGACCATTTTATCCACCCGAATGGCATGGGAAATGCCACTACAAACGAACAAAATTGATATAGCGAGTGCAAGCACCCGAAAAGAGGAAGATAAATTTTTCATCGTCGATGTATGATTGTTAAAAGGAAAAAAAACAAAACAACTATCCCGTAACTGGGTAAGAAATACGCAAATCTATCACAAAACACTACCCTGTTACAGCAAATATAAGACATTTTTTTTATTCTGTAGTAAAAAACGAAATTTTAGCATTTATCCGCATCCGGCAAATAAAAAAAGGCCTTCCATCCGGAAGGCCTTTTTGCCATTTCAATTTAGAACTGTTTATTTCATAACAATGATCTGACGGGCAAGCTTCACATTGCCGCTTTCAAGCGTAATCACATAGCTACCGCTCGAAAGCTCAGAGGCATCGAACTGTACCATATGGTCGCCAGCGCTGACATTGCCGCTGGTGATCGTCTTGATCTGGTGGCCGGTAAGGTCGCTGATCGAGAGCGTAATTGCTGCTTCAGTGGGTGTCGTGAAGTTGAAGGTCGTTACTGCGCCAAATGGATTCGGGTAGTTCTGACCGAGGCTAAAGCCAGCCTGTTCAGACTTCATTGCCACTCCGGCGGTACCCGTCGTATGATCGAAGTTTACCGTCAACGCATTGCTGCAGGTCGGGAATGCATTCGGGAAGGTTACCGAGCCAGTATAGGCATGGGTGGTCTGAGTTGGGTCGAATTTGACCGTCATCGTTCCATTCTGGCCAGCCGGGATAGGATTCGGGGTAACGATTCCATCGGTACTATAAGCATTGTCCGATTGAGTGATCGTCGGGGTACCCGGGGTCCAAGGATAATTTCCACCATTAGTAATGCTGATCTGGAAATTATAATGTCCACCGGCATCACCACTAACCGTCGGAGTGTTCGAGGTTAACTGAGCACAGGCACCGATACCGGTAACCGGGATTGCAAGCGGTGTGAGTTCAGGAGTTGACGGTGTAACGGTGAGTGTTGTCTTGATATCACCCATTACCGACGGATGGAATTTGATGCAGAAGGTTGCTTTCGCACCCGGAGCAACTACTGCCGACGGATTCGGATTGTTCGTTACGTCAATCGAATAATCACCCGAGGGGATACTTGCCGTGTAGCTCGTCGGAACATCACCACAGTTAGTGACATCAACGCAGATCGTGGAATCGGAACCCTCAACGATTAGCTGTTTATCGAATACAGGATTCGGAGTTACGGTAGCGCAGACGAGTAAGCCTTTGACATTAAGGGCTGCAACACTTGAGATCGGTTTTTCACTTGAAGAACCGCTGATCGTGAGCTGAGCCGCGTTCTGACCCTGTGTTGTCGGGGTGCAACAGATCGTGATAACAGCATAACCTTTTGCCTTAATTATGAATGGCAGATTCTGTCCGCTTATTTTGTAAGCATCTTTTGCCGCACCACTAAGAGTCATCGATGAGACAAGGATATCGGCATCGCCATTATTCCAAACTGTATCCTTTGTGCAGATATCAGAATTGATGATCGATTCAGCAGTCCAGCCCGCGCCTTCGACATTACCGATCTTCTGAGTCATGACTCCGAATGGTACACCAGTACCACGGATATCGACCAGGAATTGACCGGCAGTATCACGGGGTATCTGTTCAAACGTTTTGATGATATTAGTCGTAAGACGCAAGCGTGCTACGCGGCTTCCTTTCGAAAGTGGCTTGAAACAGACTGTGACTTCTTTAAATTTATCTGGTGGGATAATGGTATCGGCACCGGAAAGACCTGTATAGATAAAGTCGCCATCATTGCTGACAAGGGTGTTCGACTTAATGAGCAAGGTATCAGTTCCGGGATTGGATATTCTGATCTTCTTACAAGTATCGAGACCAACAACGATCGAATCCCAGAGTAAGGGATTCGGAGCGACGACGATATGCGGCAGCACACCGGTACCCCATAGCGTAACAGGCAGTACCGGATTGTTCAGCGAATTATTCAGAATGTCGACGCTTGCGGTATGCCGCCCCTCCTTGGTTGGAGTATAAGCGATGAGTAATGTATCAGTCTGACCACCGTGAATAATCGACGGAACTTTCACTGCCGAATACTCTCCCGCATCGATACCCTTAAAGTTCAACCCAGCTATCTTAAGATCAGGGACGCCAGTGGAGGTGACCAGAATACGGCCGATCATGCTTGTCCCCATCTTCGTAAACTTGTTCTTGAACAGAACATTGGTATCAATAGAGATCAAAGCTGCTAAACCAATGCCCTTGATCGCTATTGTTTGGGTAGCACTATCCCTTCCGTTAGATGAGATCGTAAGTACCGCAGTTCTCAATCCGTCAAAGGTTGGGCTAAATTTGACTACAATGTTACGAGTAGAGCCAACAGATAATGAATCCGACGAAGCCGGGTAGGATACCAAGCTAAAATCAGGGTCACCGGTTAAACTAACACTCTTGATCGAAAGCATCGCTGGGCCGTTCTTATTATCGCCAACATTACTGACAACAGCGGAGCCATTGACACTCGTACCGAGAACAACCGAACCCATATCAAGTGTCTTCGGGCTCGAAGAAAGCTGAACATTGATCGGTGGCTGACCAAGACGAAGATTTGTTGAAGGAGTGCTATACCATTTATTCGTACCGTCAGTATTTAAGATAGCCAACTGAACAAACGAGGGGGACAGATCGCCATTAAGCCCGATGTTCTTGTAGTAGTAAGGAGTATAGCTGCTATTGGTCATAGCAAAGCTATTTTTTTCATAGACGAATTCAATAACATTCGAAGTTTCATAGAGTAAGATCTCATAGCTTGCCGATCCAAGTTCGGAGCCATAGTAGTTACCCATCTGGTACCACTCAACTGTCAGAATACGTCCTGGTGATGAACCAGTGGTCTGATAATAGATACCACTCTGGCCTGTCGGGCTACCTGCCTGTAAGCCAGAAAAAATGGAAACACCATTTGGCATATAGGTAGCCGGCCAACCATAGTTAGAAGGGTCTATTATGGGTGCCCACCAGGCATAGTTAGAAATGCTTGACCAATATGTAAAATTGATCGAGCCAGTATTGCAATACAAGGGCGATCCTGCCGAATATGCTTTATCGTCGAAGGTAAAATTAAATGGCAATGCGAACTGGGTGTAATATCCGTAACTTGGGTTATACGGATAATAAGCCTGGTTGTAAATGTCAGCAATTCTATTACCAGACCCATACAACTCTGTAAATTTAGTCGCAGAAATTGAAACCGGATATTTATCAACTCTCAATGCACTGGCAGTGGAAGTTACCAGTACAATGAGTGCTACGACCATGGCAAGTCGCATACGTAAGGAATTAAACATTTTCATAAGCATTACGTCAGTTTATTGAATAAGCAGAGGGGAAATACACTGTTGAGGATTTAGAGGAAAAATGGGGAAGCACCTAAAAATCCAAACCATCCGGGGAATGCAACAACCTTAGTGACACCAAACATACCCCGTTGTTACAAATATAAGACAATTTTTATGCTTTTATTATAAAAACGATAAAAAAGGGTACCTATAAAATAGATACCCTTTTCATACATCGAAAAGTAGTGTTGCTATGGAGTTCTATCGCGTCACTACAATTTGTCGGGCCAATCGTACAGTGTTACTTTCGAGGGTGACAATATAACTGCCGCTCGAGAGTTGTGATGCATCGAATTGTATCGTATGCTCACCGGCGCTGACGTTTCCATTCGTGATCGTCTTGATCTGACGACCCGTAAGGTCACTGATCGAAAGCGTGATCGCCGCCTCGGTGGGAGTCGTGAAGCTGAAGGTCGTAACCGAGCCGAAAGGATTCGGATAGTTCTGACCGAGACTAAAGCCAGCTTCTTCGGTTTTGGTGGCAACACCGGCAGCATCGCTATGACCTGTCAATGGTACCGATACCGCTGAGGCACAGGCAGGTGCCGAACCGGTAAAGGTTAGCGTAGCACTGTAGGTCTTGTTAATGTCATCCGGATTGAAGGTGCCGGTAATGGTCTGGGTTCCATTTGCCGTTACAGCCGGTATGGTATTATTATCGAGCGTGAAGATGCCATCGTTCGGAGTAATAGCAGGCGTACCCGGCGTCCAGTCAAAATTACCGGAATTGGTAATAACGATCGAGAATGGCTGGTGGCCGCCTTTACCGATGGTTGTTGCGGTCATCGCCGGAGCAGTTACATTGGCACAGGCACCAATGCCACCGACCGGGATCTGAAGTGGCTGCAATTCCGGTGTCGATGGGGCAATGGTCAGTGTAGTCTTGGCATCACCCATGGTCTTCGGATTGAAGTGGATGCAGAAGGTAGCTTTTGCACCCGGGGCAATTACTCCTGACGGATTTGTACCATTGATAGTGTAATCGGTACCGCTCGGCAAACTTGCGGTATAGCTTGTCGGGACATCGCCGCAATTAGTAACATCAACGCAGATCGCCGAATCGGTATTCTCAAGAACGAGGTGCCCCTCAAAGAGTTTATCTGGCGTAGCATTGGCACAAACATTCAAGCCATAAATAGACAATGGGATATTCAGTGTAATCTGCTTTTCGCTGACAGTGCCGGTGAGTTTTAACGACCCATTTGTCGCACCAACGGTCAGTGCGGTTGCGCAAAGATCGATCGTTTGGGTGCTCTTTGCTTTTAGCAAATAGGGGAATGTAATACCGGTGGCACTAAAAGCAGCGTTATTAATTGTCCAGCCAGTTAGGATAACATCGGCATCACCCTCATTTGAAATGGTAATGCTCTTGCAGATTTTTGTACCGACGATCACGGAATCGGAAAATCCCTTATCTCCAAGTGAATGGGTCAGCAGCGCTTGTGGTACGCCGGTGCCTTCGATGGCAATGAGGATGTTACCTGCAGTGTCGCGTGGTGTTGCTTCGAATGTCTTAGGAATATTCGTAGTCAATCGGAGTACAGCCTGACGAATCCCTTTTTGGACTGGCGTAAAACAAACGGTAACGTCGCGGTATTTATCCGGTGGGATGATCGAATCTTTGCCGGTAATGCCAGTATACGCATAATCACCATCATTGCTTATGGTATAATTTGATAGAATCATAAGCGAATCGGTACCGGGATTATAGATTCGTATCGTCTTGCAAACCTGAACACCCACAGGAACCGAATCGAACAGTAATTTCGACGGAGTTACAGTAATATGC
>DASTAO010000317.1:0-6519 GCA_035712525.1 Kapaibacterium sp. (SeqCode) | reverse complement strand
GCACGAATTTAAGAATTGGAACATAAACTCATTCCATCTTTATGTTCTAAAGGCAAACACCATTGGCCGCTCCTTCTATGATAAATTCGCCCCGGATGAGATCACCGGGGCCGAGATTAAGATCAAGGAAAATATGTATTGCGATATGTGTTATGGATGGAGGTCGGTGGATAAAATTTTGACCTAAAAAGATTGGGCGTAACTTTAAGCCTTTAAGGATGTTATTACTATTGAAGGATATATTTATCTATTTGTTACCTATGGCTATCAAAACCGGCAAATCAGTAACCTCCCAGCTTACAAATGGCTTATTCCTGTTTGGAATACTATTATCCGTATCAGCCGCTGCATTCTTCTCTTCGTGTACTCCGGTCTGCGATTATCCTTCGACCCGCTTTGCCCAGATTCGCCCGGTTAATGCAATGTCCGATCAGGATAACATCACTATCTGGCTTAATGGAAAAGTATTCAAAAAAAGCTATTCGTACGATCCGCCCGATGACTTTGGATATTATGCGACCTTTGCCGATGACTCCCCACTGACGACCGGAACAATGATGGTAACGATAACTGCCGATGAAGCCGGCAAGGATACGCTCATCGCCGATACTGCGATCACTTTCGATCTGCATAAACAATCGCTCATTATCATCGGACGCGCTCATACCTTGCCCGGAGAACCAAACAGCAAAAAGATTATTCTCTTAAACGATGAAGTTCAATCTCAGGATAATAATTTTACACTTGTCCGATTCGTCCATGCAATACCCGATCTACCAGCATTAGATATTTTCTGGACACCCGATAGCATTGTAGATGCTACCGCTCGATACGGTGTACCAACCGAATATTTCATGATTACGAATTTAAAACAACTACACATTACTGAAGCCGGAAATCCTGCGAACGTGATCGTTGATTTTAATAGCCCGACTGCATTCAATGGCTTCGTCATTACTGCGCTGATCCGTGGCAGAACACAACCGATCGATCATGAACGTCAGGCATCGGCGTTATTCCTTTCCGATGTGACCTTCTCCTATATCAATAATCTTCAAACCTTCGGCATCAGGTTAATGAATGCTTCGCGAAACAGGCCGAAGCTGAGCGTGGGTATTCAAGCAGCATCCTTTGGCGACACCATAAGATTTAATTATCCGAGGCAAGATGTTACGCTCCTCGACATTCCAAACGGTACTCTTACCGGATATCTATTTTTGCGGCCTGAGTATAATGGCAATACAATCGCTCAAAATAAGACAACCTATTTCTTCTGCACCGATCATGTTGCTCGTCCGGCATTTCCGGATTCACTCGATCATTTCAGCCAGACAGCAAATCCTGATGAGCGATATACGTTTGTTGCCGTCGATACGATTCCGCTGAGTAAACATATTGATGGAAAGCTCGATCATTTGATTATACGCGATACCCTTGCTCCATCGACAGACCCGTTAATTAATAGAGTTCGAATTATCCATGTCAATCCCGATCATACATCGACATTAGTGACTATTGGGGCTACGGCACGAAACATGGGTTTCAAAGGAGTTACTGTTCTAGATGTACCAGTCGGTCAGACGAATCTTGAATTAAAGGACGGAACTGCTATTAAAACGATACCGATAACGGTTGGCTCCGGCAGACCGATATCGATCTATATTCTGCCCGATACCGACAGCGAGACGTTCCCCGTAAAAATATTTACGGAATAATAATATCCCTAAAATCTGTTATTTGTGTGAACGACCGAAAAATTGAGTATTTTCGTTACCCGGACTTATGCCGTTGCGGCGGCAGTAGTTCGTTTTGTGTTGTGTAGGCGCCGTTAGCTCTTGAACTTTCACCTCGTGGCGGCAGCACGACCAACGGGTTTCATCATACATTTTACTAACTATCTTAACGACGGAAAAGACTATGAACTTTTCAGCCTCACGACGTCCCCTATTGGTTGGGGTAGTCCTTACAGCTATAGCTCTCGCCAGTTTCATCGAACCGGGTTCAGCGCTTAAGAAGCTCGCCAAAGGTCTACGCCATGCTGCCATGAGTCCCCGGACCATGGTATCACCTGAAGTACTTTCAAAGCCGCTTCCACCACCGCCCCCGCCAGCTCCGGTACCGGATACGAACACCAATCAATTCCGTACCTTGATCGTAAAGAATCTGGGGCCGATCATTAACTCCGGCTACGAAGATTTCGGACCGACCATCACTGCCGACGGCCGCACGATGTATTATGTATCGCGCCGACCTGGTAAAGGCTACGACGATTTTCTTTCAACAACAAACCCCAGTGGTGATGATACCACCTGGACGGATCCCATCAATCAGGAAGCGATCAATAGCCCGTTTGGTGATGGCGCAGCTTCGATCGCTGCCGATGGACAGACGATCTACTTTGCTACCAACAGAGGCTCCTCTGAGAATGCAAATAACGACATGAACATCTGGGTCGCGACTCTCGAAGGCCACGACTGGAGAAACATGCACGAGATCGGCGCCCCGATTAACACGACCTCATGGGAATCACAGCCGGCTATCAGCCCTGACGGCAAGAAGCTGTTCTTCGCTTCGAACCGTGCAGGCAAGATGGGTAATGAGAACAAAACGAACGTCGATATTTTTGTCTCGCATTTATTACCGGACGGCCGTTGGAGCGAGCCGGTAAATCTTGGCCCGACGATCAACACGAAGGGTTATGATGGCTCTCCATTCATGTCAGCCGACGGACAAACATTATACTTCTGTTCGGATGGCCATGGCGGCGTCGGCAAGCGTGATATCTTTATGTCCGAGTTCAGAGGCCCCGGCGACCAAGACTGGAGCACCCCGATCGCTCTTCCGGAGCCTATCAATAGCTCTGCCGACGATATGTTCCTGACGATCCCGGCATCGGGCAAAGTATTATTCTTCTCATCAAATCGTAGCGGTGGTTCGGGCGCACTTGACGTGTACGAAGCCTTCAACCCACCGAAACCGAAGCCGACTCTCGTTCTTCGTGGTACTTGCTATGACATCAATACCAACGAGAAGCTTGCTGCTCACGTCGTGATCGTTGAAGAGCAGACAGGCGACACAGTTTACAATAAGAATGCCAATAGTGAAACCGGCGAATACCTCTGTGTACTTTCACCGAACAAGAATGGCTTTATCGGTGGCACCTACATTATCAGCGCAACCGAACCGAATCATTTCCCGTATCCTGCCACACCCGAAGTCATCCCGTTACGTAATGATAGCGATCGCGTCGTTACCCATGACATCCCAATGAACAATGAAACCCCGCCGATCGTAAAGTGGGTAACGGAAACTCCCGGACTCTTCGGCGAGCTTAAGCCGCTTCCGGCAAAATTCGATAACTTCCATGGGCTCGTTGTTCGCGAGAAATTGACGATCGAATTGTATGCATTGTTGCCGATGATTTTCTATGATGAAGGTTCGTCGGATTTCCGTCCGCGCTATGTACTCTTCTCGAGCAAAGACCAGACCAATGGCTTCCGCGAAGATACCCTTACGGCAACGCTTAATGCGTATTACAACTACCTGAACTGCCTTGGCTTCCGCTTACGCAATAAGCCAGAAGCAAAGATCACCCTCGTTGGTTGTAACTCTCAACAGTCGCCTGCAGAGAAATCGCTCGATCTTTCGAAGCAACGCGCAGAGAATGTAAAGAAATATCTCGTCGATATCTGGAGCATCGATCCGGCTCGTATTGCAGTCGAATCGCGTGGCTTGCCGCAGGTTGCTGCCATGTCCACCACTCCTGAAGGTATCGAAGAGAATCGACGTGTTGAAATCAAGTCTGACGATTGGGATATCATCAAGCCGGTACGCCAGGAACGCCTTGTAAAATATCCTGACTTCCGTACTGCTAAGTTCTCGATGAATAACGGTATCAAGGATAGCCGTGTCAAGAAACGTTGGCTCGTCATTACCCATGGCGGTCAGGTTTGGGCTAAGATCGATGAGCTTGGTAATGTCTCTGAGACAATGTCTCCGGAATGGGGATGGCGTTCGGATGCCGGCAACATGTTACCGCCGGATGAAGAGAAGCTTGGCGTACAGATGTTCGTCATCGATCTTAACGACAAAGAGCATAGCTCTGCAGTCGATTACACGAGCGTTGCCCAGTTCTCGCAGAAGGACGTTGCTGCTGTTCACATGGCCGATCGTACCCGAGAGATCTACAATCTTATCCTCTTCGATTTTGCTAGCGCAAACGGCGGTAAGTGGAATCAGAAGATCCTTGAAGAATTCGTATTCAATCGTATCCAGTCGACATCGGATGTAGTCATCGGTGGTTATACCGATATTCTCGGTACACCGGATTACAACATGACCCTTTCAACCAATCGTGCAAAATGGACCCAGAATGCCATCAAGGCAAAGATCGGTGGCAAGGTTCATACGATGGAAGCTAAAGGATTTGGTAAGACCGCTCCGCTCTTCCCGAACGAAACACCTGAAGGCCGTAATTATAACCGTACGGTACAGGTCGTTATCGAGACCCCGATCGAGAATAAGTAGCGGGTTGAAAATTGAATATTCGGGGGTGCAACAAGCGCCCTTGATACCGGAACCATCCCCCAAAGGGATGGTTTCTTTATATACCTGTATCTTTCGTCTTGTCGGCGTAACCGGCAGCCTTTGAAAGTGTTTATACAAATAGGGCAAACGGTTTTGTTTGCTCTCAAACGCGGACGTGTTGAGTTCGTCCGAAATAAGATCATTAACCGCCTCTAAAGGGACAACAACAGTATGATTCGGCGCGTAATTTTTGCACTAGCCCTTCTTTCCCCCTTCGTTCTATTTTCGCTTGCAGCACGAACCAGCTTCGCGCAAGGACGCATTAACCACGCCATAACCAGCGAGAATCAAAGCGCTCCGCCGAATGGAAGGGATTTCTGGTTTTGTATTCCGCAAAATTATTTTCGTTCGGGACCGAATGGCGACGGTTCGAGATATTTTCTCATTTACATAACTTCCACTCGCAATACCACTGCATATGTACAGGTGGGCACAGGCCCAGTTATGACACGGAAAGTCGTCGCCAATAAGACTACCGTTGTTAAGTCGACACCAACAATACCGGAATTTCCTACCTCAACTGAATTAGGTTCAAGTGGCGTAGCTGAAACCCGCTCTATCCATATCTGGTCGAACGATGCCGATCTATCGGTTTATTTTCTATCAAGAGCACTCCATACTTCAGATGGAATGTATTGCATACCGACTACCGGATGGGGTACCGAATATGTTGTAGCATCATACAATGGGTATCCTGTCAATTCGGCTATCGGCGACCTTCCTTCTGAATTTTGTGTAGTAGCCAATCAGGATAATACGTACGTAACTATTACTCCGACATACGATATTCGAGGTACCGGACCGACAAACATTGCTATTCATCCAAAGGGCCAACCATTCTCCCAACTTCTGAACAAAGGCGAATGCGTACAATACCAGACTACCACTGAAGTCGTAGATGGCACTGACCTAACTGGCACATTTGTAAGCGCTACAAAACCGGTCGGTGTAATTGGAGCATCTGTTTGCCCTAACATCCCTGTTGGCGATCCAGCCTGCGATCATATTCTTGACATGTTGCCACCGATACGAACATGGGCAAAGAATTATTTTACGGCACCGTTCCAAGGGCGTAAATATGGAGGAGATTTGTTTCTTGTTGTCGGTACAAAAGCAGGTCAGGAAATCAGACGCAATGGAAGCGTTGCAGCTTCCCTTGGGCAACCATACGACTTTGCCTTCATACCGGATATTACTACCCCTTCCTATTGGACAAGCGATACCACTTTTATGCTGGTACAATATCAGCAAAGCAAGACCCACTCTGATCCTACTACTGCCAAAACCAGTAACTTAGGCGATCCAGCTATGGTAGTGGTTAACCCGGCAGAACAGTTTGGAAAGAAGATCGTATTTCAAATACCTGATAGTATTATTCTCTCAGGTCAGTCTAATTTCAGCAATGTATTAAATATTCTTGTGCCGATCTCTCATGAGAATACCACGCTTATTGACGGGCGTCCCCTGAATAACCCCGGGCCTGGTTTAACAATAGGAGGAAAGATCCTAACATTAGCAATTCCTCAAAAACAAGTTATCCCCGGCACTGGTTGGGAAGTAGTATACATTTCAACCATCTCAACTTCAAACGCTGGTGAAGGTACTCACGTCCTTACTTCCGACACAACAATAGGATTATATATTTACGGAGAGACGGACTATGATAGTTACGCTTGGGCCGGTGCCCTCGGCATCCGATCTCCAAC
Organism: Kapaibacterium sp. (SeqCode); assembly: GCA_035712525.1. Lineage (GTDB taxonomy): Bacteria > Bacteroidota > Ignavibacteria > Palsa-1295 > Palsa-1295 > JAFDZW01. The sequence continues at coordinate 226 of DASTAO010000317.1, read as the reverse complement.
TACCAAAGATACTCTCCCGCCCATAGCCATACCTGATGGGCGTTGTTTCTGCTCCACTGTGAAGCTCTACGATAATCGTCCGATCGATACAAAATTAAGTTCGATGGGCTACGATAGCGTTCTCAATATGACATTCTATCCTGATACCAGTTTTGTTTATGGAGGAGGCGCCGATAGCTCCTATTATGAGATTTGTGTTATCGATAGTTCTAAGCCGGCATATATT
>DASTAO010000316.1:0-2967 GCA_035712525.1 Kapaibacterium sp. (SeqCode) | reverse complement strand
GGGGGGGGGGCAGATTCCTACCACCCACAAGGATTCTGATCCAAACCCAGTTCACAAAGGGAAGAACAATACCCTTTCGGTTGACGTATCGATCGATAATCAAACGACCGAGGCTGCTACCGTAAGAGCGATAATGGGCCTGAGCCATCAGGACCTAGTGGTTACCGGATATGGCACTTGGCCATATTCAATACCTAATTCAATGACTGGTTTAGAGATCAATAGCCAAACCGTTTTGATCAATACACCTACCAATGTCACACTTCCAAATAGTGATGTGATTGGCGTTACTTGGAATACTACTGAGAATGGTATCATTGTAATAATGGAAGACGAATTATGATAAGCATTCGTTAGCTTCCATGCTTAAAAAAACCCTTCTATCCAGAAGGGTTTTTATTTCTATCGATCAATTTCCAGGTGGCGGGGCAGGTGGATTCGGTGGCGGATGTGTTGTTGAATCATCATCTTGCTCCGCAAATTTCTGCATCGTCTTGCCGCCGAGTGCTAAGCCGAGAATATAGATCCAGCTTTTATCGATCGTGAAGTCCTCGAAGGAGCCGGCATTCCAGCCGATCTTAATGTAGATAATGACAAAGACCATGACGATCGAAAAGACAATAACCCTCATGGTCGAAACCGGAGCATTATCGGTATCGCCTTCGCTAAGCATTGTTGGGAATAAGAAACACATGCCGATCAGGATAAAGAATACCGATGCGGCCGGTATGGCGCCCTGGTCAAGTCCGGAATATTGGGTAAAGCTGACAATAACAGCAGCAACAAAACCGGCAATGCCGGTATAAATGAGTATCGATCCGAGCTTTTTCATTGTGAGTGTGATGATTAGTTAAAACTTATCGGCGATCGTCAACCCGATCACCGGATGCAGTTCGATGTTATTGCTTGCATTGCCAACCGGCGGCTTCGGGTGTTTCTTATCGATGAAGAGCACGCCGGTGATATTGAAGCGATAGTGATTGTACACGTTCTGATATTTCAGAAACGTCGTGCGTACTTTTTTATAATCTTTATAAAAATCCGACTCCTTCGCTTCGCTGCATTTTGGATCGGGTATCTCAGCGACCATGTGATGTCCGGCACCGTCTTCGATCGCTAAGTGAATGTCATTATCACTTTCGATCATCGCCTTGGAAATAAAACAATTTTTGATGGTATAAACCTGCTTCTCGATATCCTGTCGTTCGGTTTTTGATGTGATATGTATTCCGGCCGTTGAAGTCTCGTTCATGGCCTCGATGGTGGTTTGCTTCGGAGTGGTATTGATCTCGGTTGCCGAATCGTCGATCACAACTTTTTGCGCCCAGCGTTCTTCGCCGCCACATTTTGTATTGGTGTCTCTATCTTCTAACGTTGCACTCGCACCGGCAAAGAACAAGGAAAAAACGATGCCGCTGATAGTGATCTTCTTAGCTTTCTTTTTCATACGTGCTCCCTGATGACCCTACAAATATACACAAAATAAGAGAGCAGGTCGGACACTCCTGTCTGACCTGCTTCGGCAACAAATAAGCTCATTGAAAATGAAAGAGCGGACAGACAGGAGCGTCTGTCCTACGTTATGCCTTCTCAAGTCGGAATTCAGTACCATCAAATATACCGTAGGTATAATTCTTCAGCCAATCGCCAAGATTAATATACTGCCCGCTTCCTATGGTTTCCTGCTGTGGCTTGTGGCGATGTCCCATGATGACGTAATCGAACCCTTCAGCTATCTTTTTCTCTGCAAATAATTTTAAGCCATCCTGCTTTTGCAAAGCATCGCGCTGATCGGTATAGGCGCGTGATCCTCCGCTCATTCGCTCCGCAACCGCGATGCCAATATCCGGATGCAGCCAGGAATATGCCCACAGTAAGAATTTATTTCGCAAAACCGAGCGAAGAATAAGATAGCCGGTATCGTTCAAAGCTTTCCCGTCTCCGTGAGCAATATAAAATTTCTTGCCTTCGATGACCCGCTCAAGGTCACCACTGTGTACCTTTATATGGAGTTCATGCTCGAAATAATTGCGATGCCCGAAATCGTGATTGCCCATTAAATAGTCAACAGGGACGATATCGCGAATATCGGCCAGGGCAGCTAATGTCCGGATATGCCTACGAGGGATCACATGCCGATACTCGAACCACGAATCGAACAGATCGCCAACAATATACAGCGAGCCGGCTACGCCGCGCGAAGCTTCCTCTTTTATTTTATCGAGCACAGCAATAAGCCGCCGCTCGCGCTCGCGATCGGCTTCGCGGTCGGTGCCGAAGCCAAGATGGCAATCGCTGATGAAGTAGTGGTTTGCCATAAATAGGTAGCAGTGAAACAACTTTATGAGAGATAGTGTCATAAATCGACAGCAGAAGCCATCATTTAGAATATGACACGTCTGTCCATTTTGATATTGCGGCAATGTTAATACTGTCATTCCGAATGGAGCGGAGCGATGTGAGGAATCTGTGACGAGACTGCTGTTTACAAAGCCCAGAGAAGTGTAAGTAGTAGTCTTCTCACAGATTCCTCCCGTTGGTCGGAATGACATCGTGAAGTTTCTAACTGCCCCATTTCTGATGGGGATTCTTCACTACGCTTCGCTGCGTTCAGAATGACGATGCCAGAACAAGAATTTATTATCCGTCCCGCGGTCATCTCCGATGCCGAAGCAATGGCGCGCATCAATATCGATTCCTGGCGTGAGACCTATAGCGGCCTCATTGCCCAGGAAACACTCGATGCCATGGCCGATGAAGAGTACATCGCCAAGTGGCAGCGAATACTTAGCCCGGAGAATGACCTAAATGGATTTCGATTCGTTGCCGAGATCGGCTCTACAATGGTGGGCTACGTCGGTGCCGGAGTGTCGCGCAATGAAACATTAGGATACGATGGTGAATTATATGCACTCTATCTCCTTAAAGAGTATCATGGCAAAGGGATCGGCAAAGCATTGTTCTTGC
>DASTAO010000315.1:0-7196 GCA_035712525.1 Kapaibacterium sp. (SeqCode) | reverse complement strand
CGGCGCGTGGTACATGGATTCGTTATCAAAATACTTCCCCAATAATGCCATTATCATTTCATGGCACGATGATTACGATAGCGATCCTACATCGTTGAATACAAATGCCGATAATTATGCAATTCCGGCAGAAGATACTATGGAAGCCTATACGGGTGTAACTGGTTTTCCAGCGATAAGCCTTGTGCGCTCAGTGGCTCAAACCGCAGGTACTTTTAGTGTTGCTGATCCAGTCTATCGCTTTGTCCGTGATACCGTAAACAAAGGCAAAGTTCTTGTTGATTTTAGAGTAGTTAATGTCGCTTTCAGTGGCAACAAAGTCGAATTTGATGTGGATGTAACTCCGCTTGATATGAGTGCTTTGCCTGTTGAAGATGCAAGTCATTCTTATGTTACTGCAGCTGTCATTACTGAAGACCATCTTGATAACTGGCAGATTAATTCAGTTAATGCCAGTTTAGGAAATCCCATCGAACATTTTGATCACAATAACGTAGCTCGTTCAGTTGCGGGGAAAGTTCTGGGCGATGTCTTTACATTGGGAACGGGTCAAACTCTTCCAGTTCGAGTTCATTATTCAATGCCAGTAAGTGACCAATGGAATCCAGCAAACCTTCGCATTAAGGCATTTGTCGATGGTAAATACCAGTTTAAGCAGAATGGTAAAAACTATGAACAGAATACTGTTTATAATGCAGGACAGTCTAATTACCTAACAACCTATCAGACAGCAGCAACGGATGCTGTTTGGATTGTTGTACCAACCGCTTCCACAACAACAAAACCTAATGTTGCAACAAACATTGTTTGGGCAAGTGGTGGTCCGAATCAGGCGCAGAATGTCAAGCTTGAATATTCCATTGACAATGGTACAACTTGGAAGCCGATTATTGCGAGCACTTCTGCTTCGCCATACGCTTGGACAATTCCTATAGAAGCGTACGGCAAAACCGCCAAGATCCAGGTAACGAATCTTAATAATACAAGCGTCAAAGCAATATCTGATGCGTTCCCGACACCGGGCATTATTACGGTCACCAAACCTGCTGCTAACGATACCATCGATGGCGGTACAGCTAATTACCAAATTACTTTTGATGGTGGTAATTACGCGAACTTCAAAACATTTTCATTCTCATCTGACAACGGTACTACTTGGCAGATCATTGGTACCTTATCTTCTGACTCAAAAACCTATAATTGGGCAGCTGTACCAAATGTTGCTACGACGACTGCCTTGGTAAGAGTAGAAGATGCTAACGGGGTAGTTGGTATTAGTGCTCCATTTACCATTAAGGCTGGTGCTGGGATAGGTACTATTACTGATGTGATCGTTGATAGTGTAAATGCCGGTCACATGAATTCCGGTATAACTACTCCAATCCATTGGACTGCCTCTGGTGATTTGGGTACTGGCATAGACGTTAAATACACTTATGATGGAATAAATTGGCAGGATATTGCCACTGGCTTGCCAGCCACTGCCACAACTACTAACTGGAATGTGAGTATTAATCGCCGTGTAGTTATAGTTAAAGTTGTACCGCAGAAAGGTATTTCTCAAGTATCTGACCCATTCTCCATCGGCACTAACTCAGTTACAGGTGTAACAATAGATGGTTTAACGAATAATGCCGTTGAGCAAGGAAAGACCGTTACCATTAACTGGACTTCTGTTGGCGAAGTAGGCACAAATTACGTTATCGAGTATTCAAGCAACGGTTCTAAATGGGATCCAATTGCTGACAACGTTTCCTTGTCGACAACAAAGTATGATTGGACTACTGACGCAACCAATGTCAGCCCAACAAGCCGAGTTCGTGTTCGTGGAACACTTGATAATAGCACTGCTATTTCTAACAACTTCAAAATTACCAGCGCAGGTGCAGTCTACTCTGAAACACCAGTTGGTGGCTATAGCATCGCAAACTATCCGAATCCTGTAACGGCTCAGACGAACATTGTCTTCACGATGGCAGAGCGCGGATACGTTACCTTGACCTTGCACGATGAGCTTGGCCGCGAAGTTGCTCATATCGCCAGCGGCACGTACGAAGCCGGTGCACAAAACATCGTTTTTGACGCCTCGAAACTTTCGGCTGGCGTTTATAGCTGCACACTTGAAACCAACGGTGTGCATCTTGTCAAGAAGTTAACGGTTACGAAGTAATCGTTATAGTTCTTCCCCAAACAATTCTTCCCCGCTACAATTACAAAGCGGCTCCGGGTTTTTATTCGGAGCCGTTTTGTTTTAAAGAATGTTATCGAAGCCGGAAGTTATGGCTTCCATTTTATTATTCCGACTTCACCTTGAACTACTTCAGCTCAGTTCTCGAACTTATCGGCAATACTCCACTTGTGGAGCTTAATCGGATCGTACCGAAAGCCAGTGCCAAGATTCTCGTCAAACTTGAAGAGCGTAATCCCGGCGGCTCGGTAAAAGACCGCATCGGCATCCGGATGCTCGAGGATGCAGAGCGCTCCGGCAAGATCAAGCCCGGTGGGACGATCATCGAACCGACCAGTGGCAATACCGGTATCGGCCTTGCCCTGGCATCGATCCGCAAAGGCTATAAATGCATCTTCGTGATGACCGATAAGGCATCGATCGAGCGAGTTCGTTATCTCAAGGCTCTCGGCGCAGACATAGTTGTAGTTTCAAGTGCAGCCAAGCCAAGCTCACCGGAATATTATTATAATACCGCCATGCGGTTGGCGAATGAATTGCCGAATGCGATCATGCTCAATCAGTATGATAATCCGGCAAATCCGGAAACACATTATCATACAACGGGCCCTGAGATCTGGCGTGATACCGAAGGCAAGATCACGCATTTTATTGCCGGCCTTGGTACTGGAGGTACGATTTCTGGTACTGGCCGCTACTTAAAAGAGCAGAACCCAAATATCAAGGTGATTGCCGCAGATCCCGTCGGCTCTTCTATCAAAACATTTTATGAGACGGATCGACTGGTTGAAGCGCTTCCCTATCTCATCGAAGGCGTCGGCCAAGAGCGGATTCCAAAGAACATGCATCTAAAATATGTCGATGACATTATCAATGTCGGCGATAAAGACGCATTCATGACCGCCCGTCGTTTGGCTCGCGAAGAAGGTATCTTCTGCGGCGGTTCGAGCGGTATGAATATCTGGGCAGCAATGAAGGTTGCCGAGACAGCGCCTAAGGATAGCCTCATCGTCTCGATCATTTGCGATACCGGCGAGCGCTATCTGACAAAACATCACTCCGATGAATGGCTTAAGGAAAAGCGTCTGCTTGAAACCGAGAAGATGACGATCGGTATGATCGCCCAGCTTAAGCATAAAGAGACAGCATCGCTTATCGCTGTTGCTCCGCATGATACGATCCGCGACGCCATCGTCAAGATGGATACGAATAATATTTCGCAGCTTCCGGTCATTGATTCCGAAGGCAAGTCGATCGGTTCGGTACGCGAATCGAGATTGATGGCAAAAGCGCTCGACTCTCGCGATATCCTCGAGCGGCCTATCATCGAAGTAATGGAGCCGTCATTTCCGGTCGTTGAAGAATCGGCAGATGCAAAGCAAGCCATTAATATCCTCAAAGATGCTCCGGCATTACTTGTTGAGGAATTCGGAAAAGTCATCGGCATTATTACCAGACACGACGTCTTAGAATTCTTTTAATCTTTTATGGCATTACATTTCAAGACACGGGCAATTCACGATGGCCAGGAGCCGGAACAAGTAACCGGAGCCGTTGCTGTACCTGTTTTTCAGACCTCAACCTATGCGCAATATGAGTTGGGCGGACATCCTCCCTTCGATTATGCCCGTACCATCAATCCAACTCGCGTTGCCCTCGAAAAGAATCTTGCATCGCTTGAAAATGGGCAGTTCGGCTTTTGCTTCGCCAGCGGTATGGCAGCAATTGCTGCAACGCTTTCGCTTGTTAAAGCCGGGGATCATGTCATTGCTGGCAGCGATATGTATGGAGGATCGTACCGGTATTTCTCAAAGGTGTTGAGTAATCTTGACATAGAATTTACCTATGTCGATATGCGCGATCTCAGGAACATCGAATCGGCGATCACTCCAAAAACAAAGCTGATCTATAGCGAAACGCCGACAAACCCAATGATGAACCTTACCGATCTATCGGGTCTCGGCGCGATCGGAAAGCTTCATAATTGCATTACCGTTGTCGACAATACCTTTATGTCACCCTATTTCCAAAATCCGCTTGATTTTGGAATCGATGTCGTCGTTCATTCGGCGACAAAATATATTGGCGGACATTCCGACGTTATCGGTGGCGCAGCCATTACATCCAATGCCGATCTCGCAGCACAAATAAAATTTTATCAAAATTCCGCCGGCGGTGTCCCGGGACCGTGGGATGTTTGGTTGTTACTGCGAAGTGTTAAGACACTTGGCATCCGAATGGAAGCGCATTCGGCAAACGCAATGACGATCGCTGAGTTTCTTTCGACGCAATCGAAAGTGAAAGCAGTACATTATCCCGGTCTCGCCTCGCATCCACAATTCGAGCTTGCCAAAAAGCAAATGCGCGGCTTTGGAGGAATGATCTCGATCGAAACCGGAAGCCTCGATAATGCTAAGCGTTTTGCGTCGGCATTGAAAGTGTTTACCCTCGGCGAAAGTCTTGGCGGTGTCGAATCGCTGGTTTGTCATCCGGTTACCATGACTCATGGTTCTGTAGAGCCTCATCGCCGTGCCGAGCTCGGCATTACTGATGGGTTGGTTCGCTTGAGCGTTGGCATTGAAGACATCAACGATCTTCTTGACGATATCAAGGCTGGACTTAATGCGTTCTAAGGTTATTCTGTTTACGGCTCTGGTAGTTGTTGGATGTGGCAAATCCGATAAATTATCTCCGGATGAAATTCAGTACGTCGCTATAACAATGTCGCTGGCAAAAGCGCGTTCACAATCGAACGATTCGCTGACGCTGAATCGCAAATTTGATTCGGTCTATAAGAAATATCAGACCACAGAATCAGAATATAAAGCATCTATGAATGGACTTGCCGATAAACCCGACCGTGCCGATATTATTTTCAGAGCAATAAACGATTCGCTCTCTAAAGTCAAATAGGCTCTTGTTCGGTTCTGAATTTAGAGGAGCAGACATCGCATTTTCCACATTTCCAGGAAACCGTACGCTCTCCAAAATATCGGAGGATCGCTGCCGAACGGCACTCCCATCGCAGGGCATATTCCTGTATTTGCTTGAGCTTAGTCATTGAATGCTCAAGCGCCGATTCAAGATGATCGAAGCGGCTGCGAATATCTTCCCATTGCTGAATCGGAGCTATAAGACGAATGGCAAACACATCAGTATCGGATGAGAAGTTCATCAACCGTTTGATCGTCAGTAGTCCTAACGCCTCAAGCGAACGAAGCGACTTTGTTAACGCATATCGCTCGATCTGCACCGCAGAAGAAAGATCATCCGAAGTCGTCAGCAGTGCTTGCGAACCAGCTTGAGAATTGATAAAGCGAAAGAGCTGTCCGTTCATCGAATTCTTTGCTCTATAAAGGTATTCTTCAGCGCGGACTCTGTCGCGAGTAGGTTCGATCGATAGCCTCGCTGAATCAGAATTGATTTTTGATAGTGAGACAATTTCTTGCTCACCAAGCATTTCTAGAATACGTACGATCGAGGATCCTTCACGATCAATCTTTTTTGCTAACTGCGCTGCCGTAAAATAAAGCGGTTCCTCAAATAACGCGTCCCCTCTCGATGCAATGCTATCGCAAAGGACGCCGTAGATAGCTTGGACATCATAAAGCGTGGGGTAATCTCGCTTTATCAGAAACTCCTGCGCCCGTTCATCGCCCTTATTATAAAGCAATGTTGCCAGTGCTTCATTGCCATCCCTGCCTGCTCGTCCTGATTCCTGATAATATGCTTCAAGTGTAGCAGGTATATCATAGTGAATCACAAGCCTAACATCGGCCTTATCGATTCCCATACCAAAAGCGCTCGTAGCAACGATCACTCTCGATTTGCCTTGCAGAAAATTATTCTGCACTTCCTCACGCTGTTCCATCGGCATACCGGCATGATATGACTCGGCTGCAAACCCAAGCTGCCGGAGCGTCATAGTAAGCTTCTCAACTTTAGCACGTGAGGAAGTATAGACAACAGCACTACCGGCAACTGAATAAAGAAGATCGATCAGCCGAACATCTTTCTGCTCATCTATTAAGGTTGAGTATCTGATATTAGGACGTTCGAAGCCGTTAACAACTTCTAATGGATCTGTAAGTTGGATCTGCTTTACAATATCTGCACGAACATCCGGAGTTGCCGTCGCCGTTAATGCAATTACCGGCGGACGCTTTTCAAATGATGCATAAACCTGTGGAATCCTCCGATAGCTTCTTCTAAAATCATGCCCCCACTGGCTAATACAATGAGCTTCATCGATGGCGATGAGGGAGATAGATGTCCGTTCTAATAACTCCAGAAATGAAGGGCTTTCCAAGCGCTCTGGTGCAACATAGAGCAACTTTATTTCTCCACTTTCAAACTGGCGATAAATATTTTTAGCTTCTGTATATTGCTGAGAGCTATTTAAGGCGGCTGCTGCGATCCCGAGAACATTAAGCTTATCCACCTGATCTTTCATTAAACTGATCAGCGGGGATATTACTAATGTCGTACCAGGTAATAGAATGGCCGGCAATTGATAGCACAGGGATTTGCCGCCACCAGTCGGCATCACGACAAGAGTATCGTGGCCAGCAAGAACCGAAGTTATAACTTCTTCCTGACGAGGGCGAAACGATGAAATGCCAAAGGTAGTATTGAGGACTTCAGTAATGGAATTACCAGGTGGCATTACTCTTTGCAAGAACGATTGATCAGACGACCTTACCCATCATAATTGGCTGTTCGTTCTGTGCTTCGAGCGCTGCTGCGATCTGGGTGGCTTTCTCTTGGGGTGCGATTATGATTAAACCGATGCCAAGATTAAAGGCCCGACGCATATCGTCGTCCGGCCCATTACCGTGCTGCTGGATAAGTGAAAAGATCGCAGGACGTTTCCAGGCAGACCAGTCGATATCAAGCGAAAGACCTTCGGTGAGTACGCGGGAAGTATTACCGACAATTCCCCCACCGGTGATATGGCTCAGAGCGTGAATATCTTGCTTCGGCTTAAAGCTCTCAAACAATTTCATAA
>DASTAO010000314.1:0-6675 GCA_035712525.1 Kapaibacterium sp. (SeqCode) | reverse complement strand
GTTAATCTTGTTCGTTGGATAATATTGGCTCATTACCGATAGCGTTATGCTCGGCGACAACTCGGAAGCGATCATTGAAAGTGTTTCTCTCGAACCCGCAATGTCATTCGGCAATACAAGGTGACGAATGATTAGTCCGCGTTTAATAAGTCCATCTGCTCCATAGATAAGATCACTTCTCATTTGCCGATACATTTCTTTCAAGGCAATGTGTGAATGATGCACATAATCCTTTACACCAGAATAATCATACCCAGCTTGCTCATCTGAATACTTTACATCAGGTAAGAAAATATCTATAATACCATCGAGCAATTGCAATACTTCCAGCGAGTCATAGCAATTAGTGTTATAGATGATCGGAATGCTCAGTCCTCGCTCGCAAGCAAGAACAAGTGCCCGAATTATTTGAGGAGTAAAATGCGTCGGTGATACGAGTCCAATAGAATGACAATGCTTTTCGTTTTGTAGCTCAAGCATTATTTCAGCAAGACGCTCATCGCTTACTTCATTCTTTCGCTCTTCTTTCCATCGCTGACTGATCTCATAGTTCTGGCAATACACACACTTCAAATTACAATTGCCGAAGAAGATATTTCCGACTCCATTCGTACCAACCAGTGCCGGCTCTTCTCCGAAGTGAGGACAGTATGAGGAGACGATCGCTTTTGCGCCGGAATAGCATCGCGATATCTCGTCATCTAGCCGATTTACCTTACAATCGAGCGGGCAGATCGTGCAGGAAGCGAGTAGCTCCGTTAGTTTCTCGGCTCTGATGGCGAGTTCGCCTGATTCATAGAGGCTACGATATGATGGAATATGCTCCATTAAAAGTAATAACGTCAGATGTTAATGTGATGTGCCAAGCTTTAACCTGTCATTCCGAACGGAGCGTAGCGATGTGAGGAATCTGTGACTGCAGTGAATTCTAATAATACTGAGGCTATTAAAAAGTAGAGTAGTCACAGATTTCTCCCTTCGGTCGGATGACAGTGAAAAGGCAGAGTGCAGATATTCATTCGTAGTTTTGCCGACCAATGCGAATACTTATCATCCGGACCGACCGGATCGGCGATATGATCTTAACCTTGCCGATGGCAACTGCCATCAAGCATGCCGATCCGTCACATACGGTTATTATGCTTGCTCGCAAGTATACCGAGCCGCTGGTGAAGCTTTGCCCGGATGTTGATGAGATCGCGATCTTCGATGAAAAAAGCTCGGCGTTCGAATTAGCAAAGCAGTTGAAGTCGCTTAAGGCCGATGCTGTTATCATTCCTTCTCCGAAGCGAAAGCTTGCGATGGGTGCGATGCTATCGGGAATTCCCATACGGATCGGGACCGGCTATCGGTGGTATTCGTTTTGTTTTAATAAGAAGATCTACGAGCATCGCAAAACTGCCGAGCGAAACGAAGCAGAATATAATCTGAGGATGCTTGCACCGCTTGGCATCGACGCGGATCTTAGCGAACTGCCTTCGCTGCAGAAAAACCTGCTTCCTGCTAATCCTATATCTGAAAAAGAGTACATTGTTTTTCACGTTCCGACAGGTGGTTCAGCACCAGCTTGGGGAGCAGATCATTGGGTTGATCTTGCCAAGAAAATGCAGGCGAAATACGAATACCCTATAATTCTGACCGGCTCCTCGCAAGAGCGTGAATTCCTGTTAATTATGGCCGAGCGAATGAAACACGAGGGGGTAAGTGTTCATATACACCCCGAAGGCAGCCTGCTCGAACTAGCCGCGGTACTTCTAAATGCCAAGCTAGTGATCGCCGGAAGTACTGGCCCTGGGCATGTAGCCGCAGCACTTAGTGCACCGACAATAGGGCTCTTCCCGCTTCGAAGAGTACTATCGAAAGAGCGATGGGGATTTCGGGGTAAGCAAACCGTTAACCTAAGTCCAGAACAGTCTCTTCAGCCGCAATGTCCTGAGTGCACGAACTGCGAGTGCATCGATTCGATCTCGAGCGAGGCAGTTATGGCGACAGCCCGCAATCTATTACATACGCAATGATCAATTTTTTACAACTTATACTACCGGTCTTAGCAGTGCTCTATAGCCCGCAGGTTACGCCAAATCCGAATGATGCATTACGGATGATTCCGAACAATGCTTTCACTGTCGGCGAGCGACTAACCTTCGATATTAATTACGGCTTTGTAACTGCCGGCGAGGCGGTTATGACCATTCCGGGATATAAGTATGTAAATGGCCGAAAGGCATTCGAAGTCAATACCTATGCCATTTCGACCGAGACCTTCGATAATGTTTTTAAAGTCCGCGATAAATATTCGACCTACCTCGATGTCGATGGCATCTACCCCCACCGCTTTGAGCAACACGTCCGCGAAGGAAAATACAGCAAAGATTATCAGGCATTCTTCGATCATGAAGCTGGTCAGGCTGAAACAGATGACGGGAAGAAATACAAGATCCCGCAATATGTCCACGATATTTTGAGCGCCTTCTACTATGTCCGTGTGCTCGATCTGAAAAAATATCACAAGGGCGATAAGATCACATTGCAGAATTTCTATGATGGTAAAGTACATCCGCTTGATGTCATGGTACTCGGCCGCCAGCAGGTCGAAACTGAGGCCGGCACCTTCAAGTGCGTTGTAGTCGAGCCGATGGTTGTAGCCGGTGGATTATTCAAGAACGAAGGTTCTATTCAGGTATGGCTCTCTGACGATGAGAATAAGATACCAGTGAAGATGGAGACGAAAGTTCTTATCGGCAGCATCAATGTCGAGCTGACCGGTTTCTCGGGGTTGAAAAATGTTGCGACTGCGAAGGTAGGATAATCGTTATTCGGTTTTCTTTTGGATCGAATACGCTTCATGCTCGAATACCTCGTCGTTAAAACAGACCCAACAGCGCCCACCCTCATCATCCTCCATGGTTTCGGTGCCGATGAATACGACCTTATTTCAGTAGCGAAAGCCTTTCCACCATTAAATATTATTAGTCTTCGTGCTCCGATCGAATTGCCCTGGGGTGGCTATGCATGGTATCAACTTGAACAAACTCCTGAAGGACTCCGTGGCGACGAAGTCACGAGATTGCAAGCCGATCAACTGCTTACCCTGGCGATTCCTGAAGTCCTTAGAGCAGAGCAACTCGACCCATCGAATATTATTCTCCTAGGGTTCAGCCAAGGTTCTGCAATGTCGTATGATATCGTAAGTAATCCTCAGGATGGAATAACAATCAAGGCAGTAGTTATCCTTTCCGGCTATATCCCAGCTAAGACAAAGGAGTTGCTTTTACAACAGAATCTTCACGATCTTCCCTTCTTTATTTCTCACGGCGAAGATGACGATCTGATCTCATTGAGCGCCCTCGATGAAGCGAAAGAAGTCCTCCTTCAAGCGAAGGCAGAGGTCACTGCAAATAAATATCCTATCGGGCATTCGATAAGCGATGAGGTTCTGTCCGATCTATCGAGATGGTTTTCCGAACACCACGTTTAAATTCCTTGTATCTACATTGAACTTCTATCGCACTTCCTACTGTTCAACTACTAGCTAGTGGGCTCCTTTGAGTTGTGATAAATCCTTACTTCACCAGTTATTTTATAGGACATGAAAATACGTGTTATCGCTTCGGCCGTACTTTTTCTCGCCGCCGCAGTTGTTTTTAAAATCGCATTTGCTACCCCCACTCCAGTTACTCCTGCTGCCCCCCAGGTGGATATTAATTGGGAAAAAATGGATCATGACGCCCGTGAAGAATACATGCGCAACGTCATCATGCCAAAGATGCGCAAAGTATTCCATGATTTCGATTCCGTAAAGTACGCCAAGATCAATTGCAAGACCTGCCATGGCGCCGGCGCGACTAACGAGACCTTCAAAATGCCCAACCCGAAGCTCCCGAAACTTCCTTCGAAACCCGAAGGTTGGACTGAATTGAATAACAAGCATCCGGAGATCATGAAGTTCATGATGCAAACCGTAAAGCCGGAAATGGCGAAGATGCTGAATGTACCGCAGAAGGATGAGAAGAACCCGAAAGGTTTCGGCTGCACCAACTGCCACACGATGTAAGATCACGAATTTATGGAAGAACGCTTAAGACGCTTTATTGTCGTATCGCCACACACTGCCGACGAGTGTGAAAAATTATTTCGCGACATTGCTGCAGCCGGCTATCGGACTCACGTCGATTTCGGCTGCAAAGATGGCGATCATACCGGCTATTGCTTCCTCGAAGCTACTTCTCATGAACAGGCGTTGATGCTTGTGCCGGCACTGATTCGCGACAAAGCAAAAGCGATCAGATTAGTCCATGCACCCGCCATTGGCGAGGACAAGATCCATCAGCATTAAGCTTTATAATCAGGATTATAAGCCGTCAACTCAACATCATATCCATCGGGATCGCGCATATAAATGGAATGCGTTGCCGTGTGGTGTTCAAATTTAAACCTGACTCCCTTTTCCCGTAGTTCATTCTGCGCTTTTTTGAAATCAGGATAGTCAAGCAAGAACGCAAAGTGCATCAATTCACCTTTTGATTTAGACTCGCCGGAGAATAAGGCAATTCCATTATTCGCCTCGCTGAACCTCATTAGAGGTATTTTTCCCCAAGCTCCTTCATGATCCATTTTCTTAAGGCCAATTGTATCCGCATACCATTTAGCGTATGCTTAACGACAATCGCGATCTGTTCGAGAGATTTGATTCCCATCAGCTAGACAAACAAAGACTTACTACTTCACAACAAATAATTTTTCTACTATTGATCGAGTGTCAGAATTTAATAAAATGTAATAGGTGCCAGCGGGCACAGCAGAGAGATTAAGATCGATCTCAGTGCGACCTTCAATCAACATCCCATTAAAGACATGGGAGATTAAACTCCCGGACAAGTTAAAGAGAACAATGCTCCCGTTAACATTGTGTGGACTCTCAACTTCAATCAAACACCTATCCGTTGCAGGATTGGGGTATAGCGATAGAGAATCAAATGCTTTATGAGTTTCTTTTACTGATTTCATAGGTAAAACACTATATTCAAAACTCCATACTAAATATTTGCCGCTCGTAGTATGAAGTACCAAATAATGATGGGTCTCACCTGGAATTTTAGGCATAAAAAGAAAAGGCATCCTTAATATGTCGCTATCTTTCATTGTATGCGGTAAGACAGGGATATTTTGGATTTGTATCTCACTAAACTCACCCACTGTATATATTGAATCGATTGTCTGCGTTCCACAGGCTTTTACATAAATTGCATCATTATTTCCGACTATAACAGGAGTATCAGAAATAGAAAACGGAGGCCCCATATATTGGTGCAGAGTATCATCAGTTATAAGCTCATTATTCCGACTGAAAGCATAACCCGGGAACAAGGTATCCCACGTTTCTGCAATGCCATAAAATCCTATTGGAGGCATCTCTTCAGCGTGGAGGGAAACAATACCTTCCATAAATGAACCTTCAGAATAAGCGCGAATACGAAGAGTATCATTTCCTGTTGAGTGTGGTTTATACTGAAAAGAAGACAGTCTAATAACCCCAAGAGTAAAACTATCCTTGGGGTTTTTCGGATTGTGTGAAATTTTAAAAATCCCAGTATCTCCAATAAAAACAACGGAATCGATAGTGACTGATTGGATAGGATTTAAATTAACAAAGGCATAATTAATACCTATGCTTTGCATTTGAGGGGCCCCATTACAAAAATAGAAAGGATAATGGTGATCAAAAGAACTGACTAAATATTGCGAAAATCCTTTCTCGCCAATACATAGAAAAAAAACAATTAATAAAATTTCTTTCATACTAGTGTGATACAATAAAAGTTCGTGACTCTTGAGAAGCCCCTGTTGAAAATTTAGCAACATACGTACCAGGTGGAAGAAGATAGGAATTAATTTGAATCGATGTTGGCCGGGCCCCACCAACAGGCATACTCTTTCTTTGCAAGATTTTACCAGTTGCATCTATAATTTCAACATTTACAGTTGAATTATTCAACTGGTAACAATCAAAGTAAACAGCGTCACCAGTGGAAGGATTGGGATATCCGTTTGTGACTGTAAATTTTTTGATACTGGCCGTTAAGGAAGGGTCTTCTTCTACAGAACTGTGAGTGATATAGCCACAATCACCCAGGTTAAATGGTATTACTGGTGTTGTAAAGTGACAATATTGGTTAGTTTCGCAGTCATATACATCGAGCGTAAAAAAACCATAGTTCGGATTATCCTTAAATTTTATACATCCTGCAAAAGAGATTTCTTGATAGGATGTTAAACGGTTTAATTGGTGATCAGGTCCGGGTGGGTCCTCTAAAGTAAGCACACCGTTATTATAACTATATACCCAAGATACTGTGGAAGGGTCTACTAATCCACACAAAGAGCAAAGTGGATCGGCGCCATTGTTCAGAATATGTTCAGTAATTACAATTTTGCAGAAATCATTGTGGGAATTGTTTATTATTTCAGTACGGTAACAACAGCAAAGAGGTTTTATTACTAAAGGAGATGGAGTTTTATCCTCTGGAGAAATATTACACGGAGTTGAAGGAAAAACATTCACAACTAAATCACACTCCACTAAAGGGACAGTAATTAGAAGACTATCCCCTCCTTGAGCCTTAACGTTGTTGGAAAAAAGAACAAATGCGAGTACACAAACAAAGATACTAGTTT
>DASTAO010000313.1:0-2642 GCA_035712525.1 Kapaibacterium sp. (SeqCode) | reverse complement strand
ACCAAGACTCGACCGAATGAGCTATCCCCTGTTCATGCAGTTCACAATAGAGATCAATCATTTCTTCGGAAATCCAAATTTCATTATCAGGCAACTCCCCATAACGAGCACACGAACGAATAACTGTTTCAAACGCTGTATCGATCTTCGTTGTAAAGGTCTGCTGCTCGATCACTCTTCGAAGTGAGGGGCGAATGGTAAACCGGTCGTCTAATGGAATAATAGCCCGAGGCTCAAAATAGTAAAAACCGATAGCTCCGTGACGACCGGAAGCCATCGGAAAATAACCTTGATGGTATGCCGCGAGAATATATTCAGGGGTTATCGTCACTCACTTCGAGAGAATGACAAACTCGATCCGTCGGTTTAGGCGCCTACCTTCTTCAGTTGCATTATCGGCGATCGGACGAGTATCACCATAGCCGGCTATTTCAAGCCGTGAGGGTTGAATACCAGAAGAGACCAAATATTGCTTTACGGCTTCAGCTCGCTTTAACGAAAGCTCCATGTTCTTATCATGAGGTCCTGTTAGGTCGGCATGTCCCTCGATTCGTAATCGCATGGTTGGGCGCACAAATAATAATCTGACGACACGTTCAAGTTCTTCAATGAATTCCTGAGCCAGTGCTGCCTGGTTTGGCTGAAATAGTAAATCTTCAAAAACAAATCGCTTCCCTTCTTCAAGAGCTTGTAATTTCCGAGAAGCCAATGGCGATTGATCGTCCGAGCGAAGAATATCAATACGAACACTATCGGGCGCTAACGTAGATTGTGAAAGGTATTTTAGAGCGTAAAGACTAGTGATGTTCTGTGTGATCTGAGCAAGAACCGTATCAAATGGCTTATCGATATCAAAACTAACACCTTCGGTTGCCGATGCCATTTGCTGATATTCAGGATATTCCGGCTTAGAGATTGTTATTAATCTGACCTCACGCTCATACAGATAATCACCCATTGATTTAGTAGTGAACTCCGTCGTGCCATCCCCCGGTTCGCCTTTTTGATGATATTGGGCATCGGTAATGGCAAGCAATAGATGCAAGGAATTGGGCCGCATTTTCATCGCCGTTGCAACATGTAATCCTTCAAGGGCATTTTCTTTATCGTCTCCACCACCAACCGTTTGAATATCGGCAACCCATTTTTCAAATTCAGTTATGTCTTCAGTTAAGGTTGGGCTTACCCACTCGATGGTATCGGAAAACCGCACCATACCTAATCTGAAATCGAATCCGTGAGTACGGATCTGTTCGACGAAATGGCGGACATTATCTTTTACGGTCGAGATAAGATCTTTCATCGAAGCTGTCTGATCGATAACAAATATAATATCGACCGGCACACGATTTTGAGCACTAATAAGATCAAGTGAGATGATCGGGCGCTGAATGCCATTTTCGAGAACGATTACATCTTCTTTTTTAAGGTTTTGGACAAAGACATTTCGATCGTTTACCGCACTAAAAATTACACTTAACTGCGGAAAGTGAGTAATATCGACACCTTTGATCTCAAAAAAGACATTGCCCTTTATGCTTTTCAAGCCGGAATTCTGCTGCTGATGGCGGGAGGAGGCATCACGGCGTTTCTCCAGCCCCTGGGCATGGATCGCTGTGGCAGCGAAGAAAAAAATCAGCAGCAAGAGAACAAGCTGCATCCGGTTTTTCAGACGCAAGGCAAGATACGTATGAATTGGGTACAAAATCAACTTACCCATAAACCATAAATTTTACGCAATGTTACAGGTTTTTACAAGAAAAATATACCTCCGGTGTGAAACTCTTTATTCGCTCAGTTGTCTCTGTATATAGACAACTGCATAATGCGACTTCGAATTTTTCTTATACTAATAGTATGCTTCGTTTCGAGACTTTCAGTCGCCGGATGGTCGAAGGTCGGTCAGTTTGATAATAATGCTTTTACCTGCGGTTATTTTTATAATGACAAGGTCGGTTTGATTGGGGGCTACGTAGATCGAGGTTGGAATTCGTTACGCGTTAAAATCATACGTACGACCAACGGGGGAAAAACCTGGGCAACTACATCTTTCCCAGCCGGAAGCGGCAGGATCACATCGATCTTCATGGTTGATTCGCTTTTGGGTTATGCTTCGGTAGATGGGAATGATTACTCCCTTCTTAAAACAACCGATGGCGGCAACCATTGGGTAGATGCTACAACTAATAATTCTGGTACATCAAATTGTGTCTATGTTACTTCAAAAGCGATCATCACGACGAAATGGCCCCAGGGTTATGAATTGATTGGTGGTGTCTCTACAAATAATGGAGTTACCTTTTCACCAGTATTTTATGGCTCAGGAATTGACAGGAGCAACGGCATTGATTTCTTAGATGATTTGAACGGAGTAGTAACAATGGGTCCTGAAGATGATATTAATACACCGCGATACACATATTACACTTCTGATGGAGGTATGACGTGGCGTCGTGGTGGCCGGTTGGAAGAATCATGGGGAGTCTATGCTGATAAAACTTCTCGTTCCTATTATACTTTACCTGAAGCTCAGGCGCCAGATCGCAGCGATGTGGTCTACCGATCTGTTGATA
This sequence comes from Kapaibacterium sp. (SeqCode), assembly GCA_035712525.1. Classification (GTDB taxonomy): domain Bacteria; phylum Bacteroidota; class Ignavibacteria; order Palsa-1295; family Palsa-1295; genus JAFDZW01. The sequence goes on along the minus strand of DASTAO010000313.1, from coordinate 69 downwards.
ACGGGAAGAGCTGGAAAATACTCTATAATTTCCCTGGAAATAATATCCATTTTACCGGACACATAGCTG
>DASTAO010000312.1:0-5393 GCA_035712525.1 Kapaibacterium sp. (SeqCode) | reverse complement strand
GATGGCGATGGATTCGAGTCGATAATCAAGGCCAAACTGGCGGATTATTCGAACCCGGATCTTCGTACTAAGGTCGTAAAGTCGATACGGAGTTATCATTTAAGCTTTGAATCTGTAACCACTGCCGTTAATGACAACCTTACCAAGTTATCGCAGGATAATAGTGTCGCGGTTGTCACCGGTCAGCAAGTTGGCATGTTGGGCGGACCCTTGTACACTCTGTATAAATCGTTTCATACCGTAATCCTGGCAAAAAAATATTCTGTATTATATCCGCAGTATTCTTTCGTGCCGATCTTTTGGCAAGAGACAGAAGATCATGATTTCCAAGAAGTCCGGGCGGTGAATGTCGTTGGCAATGACTTTCAACTTAAGAACATAGCCTACACTCCTTCGTCGCCGATTGAAAAAGTACAAGTAGGAGGATTGAAATTTGAGACAGAAGCTCTGGCTACCTTCTTCGCTGAATTAAAAGCAGCATTACCAAAGACTGATTTCAGTGATTCGATCTTCGAACTATACGAACGATGTTATAACTCCGAAGTAACATTTGCCCAAGCGCAGGCTGCATTATTAATGGCATTATTTGCTGAAGAAGGACTTCTTATTATTAATGCCAATACGAGAGAGTTAAAGTCGTTTGCAGCGCCACTATTTACAAAAGAGATCACCAATACCCCGGCCCTTTCGGAAGCAATTGTAAAGCAGAGTGAATTTCTTAGTGTCAATTACCATGCGCAGATCGATGCAAAGGGAATAAATTTATTTCTTGCCACTGCCGGAAAAAGGATGAAGCTTCAGCAAGATGGCGATTCCATTAAAGCCGGAGATAGTAGTTTCAGCAAAGAAGAATTACTGGCGATCATTCAAAACGAGCCAGAACGACTTAGCATGAATGTTGTAATGCGGCCGCTCGTACAGGATACTATTTTACCAACGGTGTCATACGTTGCCGGCCCCGGAGAGATCGCCTACTTTGCTCAACTCCAAGCGGCTTATAATTGGGCCGGCTTGCAGATGCCACGGATCGTCCCAAGAATTACTTTCACCCTTATTGAAGAGCGATTTGAAAAATTAGTAGACACCTCTGGCACTTCCATCGATGCACTTCTGGAGCATAGCAATGATCTTGTCCGTGAATTATTGACTACCGAGCAGGAGCAAAAATTAGCATTAACCTTCGAGACTACTACCGAAGCCATTGAAAACTCGATCGAGGGATTGCGTAATCTTGTCGAAACTACCGATCCATCGCTGGCTACTTCACTGACTACATTAAAAGGCAAAATCGCCTCTCAAGTAAGAGATTTTTCGGCGAAGACACTTGGAGCTGAGCGCAAAAAGCAGCAGACCACTAAACAACAATTCGATAAGGCATTAACGGTACTGTTGCCACAGGGAAAACTCCAAGAGCGCGAATTAAACCTCGTCTATTTCCTGAATAAATATGGGATGAGTTTCCTGAGCAATTTGAAGAATTACTTATTGACCGAGACTTTCGATCCCAAAGAGCATTTATTGCTTTCGATAAAGAGTATTTTACCACCGAAGTAATTCCGAGGGAAGTTGAACTTCCCCCGCCGCAGCATCGTTATTAGTCCGCCTTGAAAAAAATGCACCCGTAGCTCAATTGGATAGAGCATCTGACTACGGATCAGAAGGTTTGGGGTTCGAGTCCCTACGGGTGTACTAAGTTATTGATTTGAAATAAATTAATAACGACCATATTCTTGCTTCCTTATCTCCTTAATCCTTTCGTTCTAACTTTCCTTTCCGCACTTCGTATTTGGTATTTTATAGGTTCTGATATTCAGAAAGACTGATGGCAAAAGAACTGAAAAGCTTTTTTCCTAAAGAACACGGTGCCTATGTTGTGCTACTTAGTGCATGGCTCTTTGGTATTGTCTTTTCTCATGAAAGCGATAATTATGGCTTTACCTTGAGCTTAATACTCTCCGGTTCTTTATTCTGCCTGCAAGAACCTATTAAAGATTTTATCAATGGCAGAAAGAAATCTGTTTCTCATTCAGTAATTTATGTAGTATTATTTTCTTCTCTGGCGCTTTGTAGCGGAATTTTATTGTTAGTCAAATCTATAGGAATCCCACAACTTATCGTGCCGCTGATTGCTGTTGTTCTATCTTTTAGTATCGCAACCAGAAGTAGATACTCCGTAATAGTAAAATCAATGATCGGATTTATAGGACTTTCATTAGTAACACCGTTAACAATTCTTTCCGCTCAAAGTGCATCAGATATAGTTCGTCTACTCGCAATCTGGGTGTTTGTAGCTCTTTTTTTCTGTAGTTCTATTTTCTGCGTTGAGATAAGGATTTCAAAAGGAAGTAAAATTACAACAGCAATACTATATCATGTTTTAACCGTTGCAATAACTGCTATACTTATTTCTTCCAATCTACTACCCATCGCTACTGTAGCACCTCTTTGCGTTATCACAATCCGCTTTGTTCTTGTTCTGTTGTTTCAAAAACGATATAGTACAATTGCCATAAAACATATTGGTATTCAAGAATCGATCGTTGCACTTGCCGGAGTACTGTTCACCACTATTTTTCTGCTTCAGTAGCCATCGGGGGATATTGATCCGTATTCTGCAATGCCCAAACATAATTAGCCAGATTCCAGCGATCGTCGTCAGTTAAATTGTCTTTGTACGATGGCATCGGAACACCGTTCATGCCGGTAGAGAATATCCTATAAACGTCGAGGATACTTCTACTGAATTTGTAATCCGAGTAGTTAGTTAGATCTGTCACATGCAACGGGTTTCCAAAATCATCTTTTTGTGAATAGGCCGCTTTACCATCCCCCCTGCCATAAGAGCCATGACACTCGGCACATCTCATTTGCAGATATACCATACGTCCTCGGGATAAGCTTTTCGGGCTTGATACGATCTGTCTTCCAAATGCCAAAGTATCTAAAGGATATTCTGATGAGTCCGTGAACCGATCACTGAATATCTTAATATATTGTACAATCGCCCAACGAGCTCGTAATGTCTGTCCCCGAAAACCTGGCATTTGTGAATGAATGCCCACTGTTATCGTATGGAAGAGATCGTAATCTGTTGGAAGTTGGCCACTGGCTGTCGAACGACTTTTGTATGCACCCTTGGTCAAATCGCGAGGAAATATTTTTAAATTATGTGCCAGCGGTCCATCTCCACGTCCATTAATCCCATGACAAGGTGAGCAAGAAATAGCATACAGTTCTTTTCCCTGAGACAATAGATCATTACCTTCCGAAGCACTTCTTCCGGAAATGGCAATAATAAAATATCCGAACCCGATGGCACAACCCATACCTATTCGAATCGCTACGGCTCGGATCGAATTATTTTTCATACGCACTTGGATATTGATCTATGCTGCGGAGCGACCAAACATAGTTTGCCAGATCCCATTGCTCCGCGCGGGTTAGCGCCCAAGTATCAAGCGCTGTCATTGTAATTCTGAAAATATCTTTAGGCCCATCGCTGAACTTATAGACCGTAGGATCGGTAAGATCAATTACTTTCCTCGGATAGCCATCATCATCAAGCATGGCATAAGCTATTCCACCGGTTCCATCAAGACCATGGCATTTATCACACTTTGCAGTAACATACACTCTTCTACCCTCTTGCAAACTCCTTGGTGTCGGTGGGACTTGTCCTTCGAAGCTCATCGTGTCGGCTGGCGAATACCAACTAGTGTCCTGAAATTTTAGGGACAATGATTTAATATACCTAACAATAGCCATCCGATCTTCCATCGTCATTAAGCGAAACGTCGGCATTTCCGTAAAATGGATTCCGGATGTAAGGGTATGATAAAGGTCGTATTCTGTGGGATATTTTCCTGCATAGGTTGAACGGTTATGATAGACACCATACGACATATTAGTAGGCTTAGTGCTGAAGTTTACGGCAAGAGGTCCATTGCCTTTACCTTGCTCGCCATGACAAGGGACACAAGCAGCATTATATAATAGCTTCCCACGCGCTAATTCTTTTTCCGTCCCTTCAATTGGCTTGACTGTATAAAACAACGACATAGAAAATCCCATCAGCACAACGCCGGAAAGTACTAAGAATAGATGAAAGCGGTGTGACATCTTAAAATCCGAATAATACTCCTGTTTTAATAGAAGTAATGGTATTATCTACCCCTTGCGGAGCCTTCTCCAAATAATTGGTTACCCCCGCTGTGAGTATGACATTCGGAAGCACGTTCCATCGAAGACCGATATCGATCTGAGTTTGAAGCATATTAGTCTCGCTGATTTTCAAGTAATCGTATCTCCCAAATGCATACAGCGTCTCTGCCATTAAGATCATATTTACACCGACAAATCCACCTCTCATATTTTTCTTATTTCCATGATCATCGATAGAATTATCTGTGCTAATAAGCAACTGGCCATAAAGATCAAATCGCTTCGTCCATGGATCAAGCAGTTCAAGATCTACTCCGATGCGAGAAACACCATTATACCAAGTGTCACTATCAAAAACGACTCTCATCCTTTGAGCACCACGATAATAAAACGTTCCGAAACGCACTGGGGCATTATTGATATAGATTGTTTGATTAGCCGAAATAAAGCCGGCGTTGGACGCCGCGAAATCAACATTGTTATTGGTCCCTCCACTCAATCCTACCTCCCATCTGAGACCATCTGCTAGCTGAGGCAGCATTCCAAAAGCTGAAACTCCGAAAGCAGGTTCGAACATATTAAGCTCATTATCAGGAAATCTTATTTTGTTTGTGATTGAATAACTATAGATAAGCGGGTCACTATTAGAGAGCAGTGTATTAGGAATGAACGGTATAAATGCTCTCATTTTTCCGAGTCTGAAATTCAGATTACCGAGTCCGTTATTAAGAACGTCGGTATAGAGCAAATGTGCATTAGCTAATTCAATAGTTGTTTCTCCTTTATCAAGGACTATCGGTGCTTCGGCAAAATAAGAAAAGTGTGGCCCAAGAGATGCAGTAGAGAACAAGGCCAGTTCAAGAGTTTCAAAACCAGTTGATGTTTTAGTCGTACCGGAATGATTATTTGTCTGTATAGAGTGGGTGACCATCGGTTGGGATAGCAACGCTATCGGAAAGGATTGCTGATCATGCTGTGCCTGCCTATCTCTGCCAGACCCAGGAAGATTGTATCCATTTGCCTGGAACCGTCGGCCAAAATCATTTAGTAATGGGGGGCTGACATGACATGTAAAGCAGGTTACACTATACTTTCTGGCAAAAAGAGGTATTGCTGTTGCAGAAGTACTCCAGAGCGCGGGTAAAGCTGTTGCAATTATTACGAGGACTATATGATGCCGACGAATCATTTATGCAATTGAAAGTTAGCCGCTACTACGCCATTCCCTGTTA
>DASTAO010000311.1:0-6738 GCA_035712525.1 Kapaibacterium sp. (SeqCode) | reverse complement strand
GAAAAGGGTGATCTTTAACTCAGTATTATCGGCAAGAACCACAACGATCTGAGCTAGCCCAAATTTGTGATTAGTTATATACTTGATCTTCTTTACTCCAGGCAAATCTTTTACCGGTTCTTCCTCGGTCGTATTAGTCTTGATAAGGAAAAAACCATAATAGAAATCGTCAGTGGTCGATTTTTGTGTAATGGTTCGGGTCACCGTCTCGCCACCGGAAGGAGTAAATTGGTAACTATCTCCGACTTTGCAATCATACTTAACGATCGTGAAAGGCTTCGACCAATCCGAATCAGCGAGGCGGAAATCCTGAATCCCTTCGGATGTAACTTTTAAATGAATCTCTGTATTGAGATTGCCCTGAGCGTCAAGCCGACTTGGCGGCAGGATCGCTTTCAGGGCAGGATAGTTAGACAGGTCGGCCCACACCTTATAGGTTACGAAACCATTCTCATTTTTAGTGATATACATCGTATCATGAATATCGAGGTAGGTCCCATTAAGGGTGATTCCGGTACCAAAGTTATTACCGATGGTGTTAATTGGAATATTGGGATCGCCGCCAAGTTCATTTGGTGCCTCCGTACCACTTTCTGTGCACGAATAAAGCACGAAAGCAAATAAAAGTAATGCTATGGTTACTATGGATTTCATAATTCTATTCCTTATGTTTTATGTTATGCCTAAAAAATATTATACATTAAAGATCGCTCTAATTTGTTCAATGGGATCTTTTACGATATCCCCGATATGAACCTGAGTAATTCGGTCTTTCGATCGATTGCTTAAATGCAAATTGATATTGTGTGAAATTGCTTTTGGCATGGCCAAATAGATATGCTCATCTTCAGCTTCTTCGATGAGCGCATTTATATCTTCTGTTACCTGTTTAATGGTATTATCTTTCAAATGCGCTTTTAGGTTGTGGTTCTCCCCGAATGCTCTGTTAGGAGCAGTTTGAACTCCCGATCCACGAAAACGCCCCGGCCGATCGGATACCAATTCGGAAAGTTTTTTATGAGCGGCAATGTACTTTGTATTCTGGACGAGCTCGGCCTGACGGCGATGTGCGACCGATGATTCGGAAATTCGAAATGCTTTCATTGTGCCCAAGTTTGTGGCGATTATGAGATTGGAATGTTTCATCCTTCTTTTACTCCTTCACTTTGTTTATATAAATATTCTCTGAGGCGAGCATCGAGCTCTTTGCCATTGACAAATTTATTGATCTCATGGCTGATTCGATTGTCGATCCGTTCGTCGAGTGCACTAATGAAACCTTTCCATGCTTGTAATTTAGCTGCATTGTCGTCTTCTATGGTTGCATCAACGAAGTGTTCAATACTGAAAGCAATTGCTTTTGTATTAGGGTCTTCATTTAAGATCAGATCCTTAAAAGTCTGCACTGAATGATTTTGAAAAAAAGTTGGCATTGCGATTACTTTCGTTATTTATGGTAGTATTATGTTATAGTCCCGATCATTTGGATTGATCGGCCGGCTCGTTTTTTTTTGGTGTTGGTTGAGCAGGTGTCTGCTTTGGGGCAGAGTTAACTTTTTTTTGCACCTGCTTTTGAGAAGGTTTTTGTTTTGGTGTCGGCTGTTTAGCTACATCTTTGGGTTGTTGAGTAACCGGGGGAGGGTTTGGCTTTGTGACTTCTCCCCTTCGATCATGCTTAGGTATTGGCATTGGCCGCGGTTCTGGTTCTCGTGGTGATGCTGGCGCTGTAGGTTTTTCCTGAAGTCCATCATCTGTTGGCTTCGGTGTTACCGGTGAGCTCGGAACAGAGCGAACAGTTTTAGGATCGTCGATCTTTATGGGTTTTGGCGATACCTGGGGTGCCCGTTCGATCGCCGGACGATAAATACTTACTGCTTTATCATCTAACGATTGGCCTGGCTTTGTCCGCTCAATAATAGGAAGTTGTACAACTGGCGCTCCACTCGCTTTTTCAACTTCAAGGTTATCCGGCCCCGATAAGTATGTTACACCTCTTGCCCGGTCATCATGAGTTCTTCCAATAACATGCTGTTCGCCTATAATTCTGTCATAGCGTTCCCGACGCTCGTAGTATCTTCTAATCTGCCGGTGCCCCATATGTCGGTGATGCACAAAAATCCACCAAGGAGCCGGCGGGATCCAACGTCCTTCGATCACAATAGTAATGCCTATGCCTGGTCGCATAGGAGCCCATCCGTAATAGTCGCCACTGGTACTCCAAACGACCCATGCCGGTCCCCACACAACATCCGGTACCCAGAACCAGCCATAGGCCGGATCATAATCCCAGCGCCCATAATGGAAAGGAGCCCACCCCCATTTATAATCAGACACCCAAGTCCATCCAAACTCGGTTGAAACCCAATGACCATTTGTTCCATAGGGGAAGAACGTGTCAGGATCATCCATCGGAAGCCAGACGTATCCATAGGTTGGATGGGGGATCCACTTCCCATAAGGACTCAGCTCATTATAGAAAACCTGCATTGTTACCGGAGTCGGCTGCGCAGGAATTTCTCTTTCACCAGCACCACAGCCATACAAAAGGAGCAGTCCCAGGCTAAAAATACTGATCCATGATTTCATAATTGTCGTAAGAGTATAAAATTGGTATTGGCAAAAGATTTTGATAAAATAGCCCCCGCTTTCAGCGGGGGCTTTCGGTCGGAACATGGCCAGACTACAGCATCACCCTCTTCGAAAGATGGTAGTAATCTAAGGCGATGTTGCCGGCTGTCTTCACCCTTTTCCCCTGAGAGAATAGGGATAACTTGTTCTTCCTTTGGTTTCGATATCTCGTTCTTTGGAATAGTAACTTCCAATACACCATTATTGAACTTAGCCTCAATCTGCTTTTGATTATAGCCTTTGGGTAGCTCAAATTGGCGAGTGAATTCCCCAAACGAGCGTTCTACCCGGTGATAATTTTTTTCTTTCTTCTCTTCTTTACGTTCCTTTTTACCACTAATGGTCAGGATGCCGTCTGAAAGAGTGATTTTAACATCATCCTTTGTAAGGCCAGGTAATTCAGCCGAGAAATAGATGTTTTTATCATCCTCGGAACTATCAACTTTTGGAAGATAGGAATCCATCTCAAAGGTTGTAGCAGGAAGCCAACCACTTCCGAAATTGTTGAAGAAGCGCTGCATTTGGTTTTCCATGTTTTCAAATGAACGCCATGGGTCGTATTTTATAAGTGACATGTTTTTTTCCTTTCTGAATAAGTTAGTATTGGAGTGAAATGTTATGATTCATCAACTTATGCATTTTTTTTAAGCCCTGAAAAACCCTCGTCTTAACAGTACCGATAGGTATATTAAACTGTTTCGCAATTTCATTTTGCGATCGGCCATTATAATAGGCCTCAAAAATTGCAAGACGTTGGGTAGGAGGAAGTTTCTCGAGCACTATCGTTACTTGCTTTGCGGCTTCCTCTTCAATGGCCAGATCTAGAGCAGTACGTTCCTGGATGGTTTCGTGAGTCAATAGTTGTGCAAACTCGTCATAGTCATAATTATCTTCCAGCGTTTGTAACTTTATGCGAGTCAAGCGAAGATAATTGATCGCTTTATTATGAGCAATCGTTACCAGCCAATTTGACAATGGTCCTTTTTCAGCAATATAATAATCGGCTTTTTTCCATACCTGCAAAAAAACATCCTGCATGAGTTCTCGAGCATCTTCTTCGTTTTTTATTATTTTTAGAATAACGGAAAAAACCATCCGATCATATTTATGAAATAACGTTGAGAACGCTTCACTATCTTTTCGGACCACGAGTCTCATGAGCCGGGCGTCTTCAATTTGGTTTTTTTGTGACTGTGAATGATACATAGATCTAATATATAGGTAAATGAATATGCGGGTCGATAACTTCCCAAGATTCACTTTCTCGAAAGTCTAAAATGACATCTTCTGAGACAGCCCCATCGATCGGGCGTCGGTTGCCAAATCCATTTGGAAGTAGTTGAAATGTTAAGTGAAATAATTCTTCGAGAACTTCTTCTTTAACTTCCCATTGATATTGTTCGGTAATCACTTTTATTGCCCTTTCATTAAGATCCAATCAACACATGAGATCCCCGGTAGTGTTATGATGTAATTTCCGATTCAGTTCAGTCTCGATATTTTTGGGGTGTATGATGCTTGAAGCACCGAGCGACCGAAGTTTTTCTATCAATCCCAGTTCACCTCGATAGAGAATGATAATTTCTCCCTTCGGAAGGGCATTATGTAATAAGGAGACAGCTACATAGGGATCGTGCATCATTTTCATGTTAAAATCGAAAATAATGACATCCGGGTGCTCATTCTTCGCAAGCGTCAGTGCACTTTCAAGGCTTCCTGTAGCCGCTACTTCATAGCCATTTTCAGCACATTGCCTACCGAGGATATTGCGCATCTTATCGAAATTTTCGATCAGCAGCAAAGCATGTTTTTTTGGAGTTTGGGGCATATCGATTAATCCTCAATTATGATACCTCAGTTAATGTCAATAAATATGCCAACCCCTTTTAGCTATTTTTTACTAAAAAAGAGGCATTTATTCTACGATCAGATAAAAAAAAATTTATAAAACCGTTAGAAATTTTAACGGCGAATTACAAGAATCAGTATGTGAATTAGTCGATACGCTTGTCTGCTTGAAGTGGTATGATTATTTATATACCTGATAGTAAAAACGGATAATGCAAAATCGTATTCTATCAGCCTGCAAAACTTTGCGGAATTTCTCCATACTTGCGATCATAATTACTACGCCATTAATCGGGATAGCCATTGCTCAGCATACGGCCCCCGCTTCTTCTACTTGGAATGTTGGATCAATAATTAAAAAGCTAAGGCAACAAGGGTATTGGGTAGATACAGCCGATTCTCCATTGAAAATTAAAAATAAGTTTGCGATTATCGCTTTTCAAAAGGTAACAGGGCTTAAACGAGATGGAATATTAACTGATCAGGTTGCATCAGAAATTATGAGATCGACCGCTCCAGCAATAAAAGATTCATCACATTCCCTTCACATTGAGATTGATCTGAATAAACAAATACTGTTTGTTATCGACTCGACCGATTCTATAATTCACATTCTTCCAGTTTCTACTGGTAATGGAAAGCAATTCTTATATCCCGATAAGGGGTTAGAGTATGCACGGACTCCTCGCGGCCGCTTTAAAATATATTGTAAAATTAAGGGATGGAAAGAAAGCGAACTTGGATTATTGTATGACCCCTTATATATCAAAGGTGGGTTTGCAATTCATGGAGCTTCAGAAGTACCGTCGTACCCGGCATCACACGGGTGTATTAGGATCCCGCTATTTGCCGCCGATTCATTATATGCACTCGCGCCCATTGGAACGGCTGTTGTGATCTTTGGCACTAACCCCTCTCCAAATTAGACCATTTCATGCATTAGTATAACAGCAAATAAGCATGGCCACTAAAATTAATTTTAAAGGACTAACCGAAGTCGAGGCTGCCCGCCGTCTGAAAGAAGGATACAATGAATTGCCTTCAGCAAAACCGAAACCTTGGTTTAGGATAGTACTTGGCATTTTATCAGAACCGATGCTGCTCTTATTATTGGCAGCCAGTACCGTTTATTTTTTATTGGGAGATATACGGGAAGCTTTTGTACTCATGTTTTCGGCAGTCTTTGTCATCGGTGTTACCATCTATCAAGAGCAACGTGCCGAACGAGCGATAGAGGCATTACGAGATCTTTCAAGTCCGTTGGCGCTCGTCGTCCGTGATGGTATGCGAAAACGAGTCCCCTCCCGTGAAATTGTTAGAGGTGATATTATCATAGTCTCAGAAGGAGAACGAATACCTGCTGACGGTGCCAATCTTACTTCTGACATAGTTGAAATAGACGAATCGTTAATTACCGGTGAATCAATTCCGGTGCTAAAATCGATATGGGATCAAAACATATCGATTGTCCGAGCAGGCACGGATCAAAGTGTATCTTTTATTTACTCCGGTACCTTAGTTGTTAAGGGCAGAGCAACTGCAGTGGTTCTTGCTACCGGAGCAGATACCGAAATAGGTCGAATTGGTAAAAGTTTGGTTACTAATATAGTCCAGCCGACACGGCTTGAGAAAGAAACTCGGAAAATTGTTCGATATGCAGCGTTAGGTGGCGGTTTTTTATGTTTGTTTGTGGTCGTTTTTAATTGGGTAACTCGTGGAGACCTCCTAGGGGGACTACTGAATGGGTTGAGTTTGGCTATGGCCATGGTTCCCGAAGAATTCCCTGTGGTGTTGACAATATTTCTTGCATTAGGTGCCTGGAGAATCTCCAAGCATCGGGTCTTAACACGAAGAATGTCTGCTATTGAAACACTTGGTTCCGTAACGGCACTATGTGTGGATAAAACAGGAACACTTACCGAAAATAAGATGGAAGTAAGTGAGTTGCGCAGCCACGATAGTCGGCACTTCGTTTCGGAATTCTCTATATCTCAGAATAACGCTCTCCCTGACTTGCTGAAATTAGCTTTTCTTTCCAGTTCACCTGATCCATTTGACCCAATGGAAACCGCCATTCATGACTTTTCAAAACAAATACATGGAGATAACTCTTTAACTACAGGGTATCGACTCATAAAAGAATTCCCATTTACCAGTAATTTCCCGGTTGTTGTAAATGTATGGGAAGATGACAATGCTCCATTATATGAAGTAAGTGCTAAAGGTGCATTCGAGACAATAGCAGGGCTATGTAACGTCGGC
>DASTAO010000310.1:0-3323 GCA_035712525.1 Kapaibacterium sp. (SeqCode) | reverse complement strand
TAGTACTGATCGCCGCAACAGGACTCAATTCCTGCAGCCCAACGGCTAATAACGATATCAAACCTACAACACTCATACCGCTAGCGTCCGGGCAAGTCACCAGTTCCGGCGGTACTCGATTAGTCAATTATAGCCTATCTTGCGGCTGTCCGTTCAAGATGCAGGTAAGAAGCGCTGATACTTCAGATTGGATAGTGTATGAATATCCAAATTTCGGAGATTTACAATCCCAACATAGTATTCGAGCTAGCTTAAAGGCAGGTGCTCCTTCAGGAATGCACCGCGGGATGATCGAGATCGGTACGGTTCAACCTGAAACGACTGAGGATCTGCGGGATACCTTGCGCGATTCGGTTATGGTGCCGTAAATTATACAAGCGATCAATTTTAGAGAATAAAAAAAAAGCCGGCTTATGCCGGCTTTTTACATTCTGAAATTCAGACAATTATAATACGATCAATTCCTTCGGTGATTTATTGATCACTTCAACGCCATCATTACGCACGATCACATCGTCTTCAATGCGAACGCCGCCGAGGCCCTCGACGTAAATACCTGGCTCGATCGTAAATACTTGGAATGGCTCGAGCAGGAATCGCTCACCGCGCTGTGATATGACCGGAATCTCATGAACTTCGATACCAAGGCCGTGGCCGGTACCATGGCCGAACTTCGAGCCGTAGCCATGAAGCGTGATGTAATCTCTGGCGACGCTATCGACTTCACGTCCGTTCATTCCCGGGCGTGCCTTGTCGATCGCTTTTTGCTGTGCCATCAAGACAACATCGTAGATCTTTTGTAACTCCAGCGGCACTTTGCCAAGGGCTACCGTACGAGTCATGTCAGAATTAAACCCTTTATAACGGCAGCCGAAGTCGATGGTGATCATCTCACCTTTCTTAAGCTTCTTATCGGTTGCATGGCCATGTGGTAGCGCAGAGCGCTCTCCGCTGGCAACGATCACTTCGAAGGCATCGCCTTCGGCGCCGTACTTACGAGTCCAGTACGAGATCTCGGCAGCAACATCAGCTTCGGCAAGACCCGGCTTAATAAGGTCGAGAACTTTTGCAAATACTTTATCACCGATCTCCGCTGCCTTCTTGATCATCTCGATCTCGTCTTCGGACTTGATCATCGTCATCGACTCGACGAGTTCTTTCTTGGCGACGAGTTTTACCGTGCGGAATTTCTTGCGGATAAAATCATAGACGGTAAAGAGAATGTGATTCTCTTCAAAACCGACGGCATCAAAATCACTAAAGAGCTGCTTTTCGGCGATCGAATCGAGGAGGGTCTGATTACGATCGACGATCGTGATCTTCGCACCGGCAACTTCGACTTTGCACTGAGCTTTATAGCGGAAGTCCGTAAAGAAATGCGGCTTGCCCTGAGCCGGAACAACGAGAATACCATTGGATCCGGTAAACCCGATCAAATACTGAATATTCGGTAGATGGGTAACCAACAAAGCGTCGAGACCGTGATCGCGTACCGTCCGTTGTAATCGTGCAAGTCGTGCCATTATATGTATTTACCTCTAAAAATTCGTTATAAAAAAGCAAGAGAATAGCCGTTGGTAACACAAAAGAAACCAATTCTGCTTCGTTTTTTTTAAATTTTCTCCGGCTGGGGAGTACAACCTACTACTATACATACCTTCAGGGATAATGAAAAACGATCAGCAATACTTTACATAACGCCAAACTACCCTCCGTAAGTCATTACAATACAAGAATATCGTTGTGCACACAACCCTTCCTCCTTCGAATTTTCAAATCTTCGAGCCTTCAAATCTTTCAAAAGGTGCCCAAATATTCACCTACAAATATACGAAAATTTTTCCAAATCTCCAAAGAATATTTATATACTTTCGGCCTTATTTCTCCACAAGTTTTCCACATCAAAATTCCCCCTCCTTTTGAAGAGCTTGTCCCGAAGTATTGAGGGAAGGGGGTTGGGGGGGGTGGTTATATTACTCCTTCACTAATTTTATCGTCATCACTTCCCCACCCATCGTTGAAAGCCGAGCATAAAGCTGACCACGAGGAATACCCTTCCCTGCAATTCTCAAACTCCCGTCACCTTCAGTAAACAATCCTCCACTCGAATAGACAACTTCCCCAAGCAGATCGAATACTTCAAGTTTCATGTATTCCTTATCCGATAATCCAAAGTGCAGCGTCGTCTCATCGGTAAACGGATTCTCCGAAGCAGTAAGCGACAATATCTTCTTCGATGTCGAAGGTGTAAAGGCATTCTTGACAGCAGCATACTGTGGCCCGCGAAGAATCTGCAAGTCGAGGTCTTCGAGAGAAGGGAGGGTGGTGTCGGGTGATTTGCCGCGTGGATCGCCGACGGTATCACGCCAGATATTATATTGCTCAAGACGAGTATGTTTCCAATTCTCATTAAGATCTGGCATGAGTCCGAAACATTTACCTGAATCTAATAAGAATTTAACTACAGCAAGAGCGCCATTTTGATCGAAGCCCCTACCCTCAAAATAATAGAAGGTACTAAGAAGCGCCTGCACATCTGCACAATAATAGAAACTATCCATATTGAGATACAATACTTTCTTCAACCATTCGCGGTATACCGGCCACTTCGTGTTATCACCACCCATATATTCGCAGCCAGTAGTGGAAACAGTAAAATCATGCCAGACTCCATTAAAAGTAGGACAATGCTCAATGCAATACTTGGCAGTATCATACATTTTCTGATAATTGCTACCTTGGGAATATGAATGAACTATGTTATCCAACTTTGCACAATCCTGAGTGGAGTCTTGAGGAGACTGAACTTGTGGATGGGCGTTTGAAATATTTGAGGCATTATCGAAACCAACACCGCATGAAACATCTTGTGATGGGAATGCTGATGTATTAAAATTTGGATCGCTTCCCACCGACGTATACGAAATATTTGCTAATTGCGCATGTCCCCCAGAAAAAACATGAATCGGAGTCCAACTTGAACTCTGACCCCAGAAGTTATCGTCAATACCAGCATCTGCTCCGTAAAATGTATAAGAGCTTGGAGCATGAATAAGGAGATCGCTTGTAGAATTACAAACGATATTATTATGACCGTATTCTGAAAACGAACTTCCAGAAGATCCGATCCCAACCTTTAATCTGGAGCCAGATCCGACCTTTATCTGGCCTGTGGTGGAAGCACTTCCAGTGTTATTACGCCATATATTATTGTAAGCAGGGTAATCGTTAGAACCATCAGCACCAATATCAACGCCAGACATATCTATGGTCGAAGTGCTTGAAAGAGTTAGCCCTGCCCCCGTATTTTCATGATAATTAAC
>DASTAO010000309.1:0-2453 GCA_035712525.1 Kapaibacterium sp. (SeqCode) | reverse complement strand
TGAAGAGTAAATGACCCATCGGCGCCACCCAACATCGCTCCCGTAATGAAAGACGCTGGTGTTCCCACACTTGAATCTCCATGACAAGCATAGAATATTGTAGCACAGTTGCTTGTACCAACTTTAGTTATTGGGAATAACAACGAATCGCGGTGATATCCTTGTGCTGCATCTACTAAATACCACGGAGATTTTGCGATATCAAACGACGCACCTCTAATAGTATCATTCAACGGCGAAGGGGCATACTTAAGCTCGACGACTCGGTAATTTCCCTTATCATCAACGATGAGTACTGCTGCATATGCCGAATCAGCCGGGTTCTTAACAAATAGCTGTACACAAGTACTACTATCGCTACCACTTAGATCGATCTCCCCATGCCCATCAGGATCGAGCGTATTATCAAATCGAACGTTCGACGACACATACCCTGTATCAGAGTTAGGTTTATCGACGACGTCCTTATCCTTGTCGTTGAGAAGAATTATCGATCGTAATTTTGGTTTATTCGAACCGCCAACCGCAATGCACATATCCCATCTCGAGCAAGTGGGTGTGACGGTAATCGTAAAAAATGAAGTATCGAAACCAGGAGTAGCAAAACCAACAGGGGATGCATACGAAAAATAAAAATTTGATTCGTTATTTCCACTAAGATTTCGTGCCGCATCAATAGCACGATACCCATAGTTGTAGATAATAAATGGCCTATTCGATGTACTTACAACATAATAGGAATTTGGCGCTGTTAGCTTTATAGTCACTCCCATTAATTCAGGATGATCGGGAATGGATTTTATTCCATCAATTGTCACTCCGGATTTAACCGGTGCAAGTGGGCTTGCACTGATTGCCCACTGAAGTGTACCATTATCATAATCTTCCCTGTAGCAGATCAAGTTGATATAGTACGCCTGATAGACTTCCTGCGGAGTTACATTAGAAGCAACATACCATAAATATGAAGTTTTCCATTGAGACATTGGAATGATACTCATCTGGGAAGGACAAGGATCAGGGGCGGTCCCTTGCATTCGCTGATCATATTGGACGACGTGAAATTTGCAGCCATTGGCAGATGAAAAACTGACAGGAGTGGTAACACCTTTCTTTGCAGCTACCGGTAGTGGAAATGGCTTGAGAGTAATCGGTGCATTGTCCGGTTTCATTTGTACAGAGGTTTCAGAAGGATAATTTGCTGAGGCAGAAGCAAGTTTTCCATAGAATGCTCGGTATTCATCTCCGGCACCACCATTAGCATTAGTAGCATCGACAAAAGGAATACTGATATACCCTGTAGTATCCCAGAATTCAACCGGTATCATTTGCTCGATCATGAAATCTCGAGCATCGAGATGATTATAGATACCGACACTACTTCCCTGGATATTTGCATTTTCGTGACCGGCTATAACCGAGACTGGCTTATCACTAAGTATTGTTGTACCGGAAATATCGTAGCTCGATTGAGCTCCGGATGATTTTACCATATAGCACTGCCCTCGCCGCAAGAAGATCATAAATGGTTTTGGAGTACCGGTTGCACCAATGCCGGTTGTAGCGCCGACATGACCAAGTGCCGTTGTGCTATTAGGAGTTATAGTAATCTTCGTGCTATCAAAAGCAGCAATGACCATAAAGTACCCAGCCGAGTGCTCATGACTCAAAAAACCACCTTCACCAGGATTATCATTATAGCTTTCAATAACATATTCTTTTCCCAACATATTAACTGGCAATCCAAGATAACTACCACCGGAGCATGCGCCTGAACTAAAGAACTGTACATTGATCGGCTTTTTAGAAGTAACGTGCATCGAACGCCACTGTGCAACTTCACCCTCATACCCATTCTTTCCTCCACCGTCCATTCTCATGCGTACTCGATCAATAGGAACAATGAGGGACCGGCGTTTGGCTATTTGGTATGAAGAGGACACCAGCTCTTGACCCGTTTTATCATCGAAATAGGAAACCGTGAATTGGTTATCGCTATAACTTGAGACTAAAATATACACTCCAAAAAAAGGCAAGGGTGATCGAGAGCCGAGGCTGGAAAGGTCCTGGTCATTTAATGATGGAAATAACCACCCGAGATAATAATCTTTACCATCAGTAGCACTTAACCCATGAAGCCCGACTCCGCTCTGAGCATGAGCAAGTGTAAAACATACTAAAAAAAGACAACACAAAACTTTTTTCATTTTTCGATGATGTTGGAATCTCTCATATAGACAACAGAATACATTGTTTGTTACACTTCACTCGCAGATACGATTGATATTTTATTTGATTGATTTATAAGAAAATAAGACAATTTATACACTATTTTATAAAATTATTTGGAAAATTACAAAAATTTTCGTATATTTGCATGTCAAAATTTATTAGGCTTAATGTAGCCTATGCGCAAATTCTATCTCAGATGGGCGATGAAGATTGTGTGATGT
>DASTAO010000308.1:0-2340 GCA_035712525.1 Kapaibacterium sp. (SeqCode) | reverse complement strand
AACCTCAGGATTCCGAAATACCGATCTTGTGGCGTTGGCTCATAATAAACTTCCACATGAATATCTCCCACATAAACGTGATAGCCACCATCGGGCGTATCGTATTCTTTCGGCCAGTGACCTGTGATCAACCAGATCATGTACTTAGCAAGTCGGATAATGATGCGCTTCTTCATAATCCCAATCTATCTTTGATCTCTTGCATCGGCAATGCTATCGTTGAAATAATCATCTCCTTTTCTGAATCGAACGTCAGCAACCCTTTCTTGCGCAATGCCTTCGCGAACCGTCGACGCTCTAAATCAGTCTCGTAATACCACTCATAGTGCAGTGTTGAGAACCGCGTTAGTACCCGACGAATGCGTTCGACTTCCTTCTTCATTGTATTTCACACAAGCAACATTCAAACTCCTTATCCTTCGAACAGATCAGCATCTCGTCCCATTCAGGACAGAAGTGATACGTCGGATCGATCTCGCGTAGTGCTTGCGGTATCTTGCCTTCCTGCTCGGCTTTGATTCTCAGTTCGGTTTCGATGGAGTCTTTCATTGCGGACACATATGCTTCTTCAATTCAATTCCATCGTCGTGGATGATAACTGGCAACCATAAGCCACACAACGGACACTTCACCTTCGGCCATGCTTCGAGTTCCGCTTGCGTCAACTCGCGCATGTTGTGACTGTCGGGCGTCAGCGTTACTTCATTGGTGACGATCTTGGTTCCATCAAGACTGCGACCGGCGACGAGGTATTTCATCCCCATCGTTGAAAAAAGTGTTTCGTTCTCATCGCATCGGTAAAGTATTGGCATTTATTCTTCTCACAAAACTCCCGGATCTTCCGCTCCTGTGTATAGTCTTCATCGGCACGCGCATCGGGATCAACGAGCAACCTGACAAGCTCTTTTTCTCTGTTGTACCGATACTCCGGAAACATCGCATTCAGTACAGACTCCGACACTTCAATCGGGCCATCGGTTGACCGTATCATCTCCGCCAGACTCATGTCAACTTCTCCAACTTAATCCCCACGATCTCACTGACCATATACATCGCTTCGATATAATCCTTCGTCGTTCCTTCCTTCGTCGGGTACCTCTTCACAAAAGTGATCGAGTCAGACTCGCGTGTGATGGAGTCGCATTCGACGCGTTCGGAGTTGCCGGTTTTGAGGGTGATGAGGTAGGTCATTCGTCTGTATCAATGATTGGTGGAGGCACTGGCAACACGCCAGTAAAATAAGAACGCATAGATGCCATGATGACACGGCCAAATGCGCGCTCGCGATAGATAGGGATGTTGTTATTGAACTTGCATTTATATTCTGTCTCATAGACCCCGACTGGACCTTCGAGTTTAATATAACCATCCAAGCAGGTCAGTTTAAGTGATGGTGTCGACATCACGAGTCTTCGGACTATTTGTTCATTACTTTCCTTCTTCATATGCCAAACTTTTATTTTCTGAATTTCAACGCGTTACGTGAATGTTAACTACCGTTGCTGAATTATTACTACATTGTTGCCATTGCAAGTGTAGAAAATTTACGCGAGATTTCGTCCATCATCTACCCAAAATATGTCAAAAAAAAAGAGGCACATCCGGCTTAATATCAAGCCGGTCAATCATGCCAAGATTGTAGCACAAATGAAGATTCTTGAAATTAAGAATGAAAAGCCAGCATCACTCGATGCCGCCCTTGATCTTCTTTTGGATAAAGCTACCATTGTGCATTGATGAAACGACAACATATTTTTAAGTTTTCGGCACACCCCCGCCTGAAAGAAGCTCCTAATTGCGGCTGCGGGAAACCTCAAAACAGGACCAACCCACAGTTCGCCCCTTATAAGGATTGTAACGGCGAATTTGGGTATTGTCATAAGTGTAACAAAACCATCAAGCCTGAAGACACGGAAGAAGTTGAATATGTGCCACCGCCCGTCGCTAAACAACAATTCCTCCCCGAGCCACAAGGCTTTCATTCGCGATTAGTGGATACGGTCATGGGTGAAGAGAAGAATGGAATCCGAAAAGTCACCTGGTATTACCGGAATATTGACGGGAAGATCGCGACCGCCAAAGAGATGTATTACGATAAGAATTTTAAGCGAGTCAAAGAGAAACATCCCTTATTCATCGTCAAACGGGATTCCGGCTATTACCCCTGCCTGTTCAATGAGCATGCGCTGACAAAATACCCCAACGCCATCGTACTATTGGTCGAATCCGAGAAGACCGCTGCCGCCACGGCAACCAAGATTGATCCCGAGCAATTCATCTTTATCGGAACCGGCGGCGCTAACGGGTTAACCGACGACAAGATCTCCGTTCTTAAAGACC
>DASTAO010000307.1:0-2375 GCA_035712525.1 Kapaibacterium sp. (SeqCode) | reverse complement strand
AATTAACAGTATGCCGGATCATATTCATATTCTTATTGGCTATAATCCTCAAATGGCTCTTGCTGATCTGGTACGCGATATAAAAGCCGCATCATCGAAGTTCGTTAACGATTCGAACTGGCTCAAATCAAAATTTTCTTGGCAGCAGGGATATTGGTGCCTTTTCGTATTCGAGATCACAATTAGACAAGGCAATTAATTATATTGAATCACAAGAAGAGCATCATAAAAAGCAGTCGTTCAGAGATGAATATAAAGAATTCCTTGAGAAGTTTCAGGTCGAATACGATCCGAAATATATTTTCCAACCGATAGAAGAGTAATAGGTCGCTCCTACGGAGCTTCTGGATTTTAAAAAACGATCACTACAAACAGGCCGCCTCTACGAGGCTGTGTTTTACAATTCCAAAGGACGCGCTAATCCGAACGAGAGCTGAAAACGCTTTCAGTGCAAATTGAGGTGAGGGAAATTACGCTTCTTTAGTAACGGTAGGCTCTTCGGTTGTTGCAGCAGGAGTAGCAACAGCCGGCGTGGGTGCCATTGGTGCGATGGCTTGGTTTGTTTCCAGGACGTGCTGATCGAAGGCGGCTTTTGTTTCCTGCAAGGGTTTTGCAGCTTCGTTCAAGTGATAGTCGAAATTATTTTTGGCAACCTGTAGGGCTTCCATCGGCTCTTTCATGGCCGTTTTGATCTGGTCTTCGAATCCGTCTTTTGCATCGCGGAATTTACGTAACCCTTTACCGAGGCTTCCGGCGAGTTCGGGTATCTTCTTCGGACCAAAGAAGATGAGGATCACAAGGAAAATCAGGAGGACTTCGCCTCCGCCTAAATTCTCAAACATGCTGATTACGCCTTCTTCTCTTCGGCTTCTTTTTCGTCATGCTCACCGGCCGACGCTTTTTTGAATTCGTTCATACCTTTGCCAAGCCCGCGCATGAGCTCGGGGATCTTCTTGCCGCCGAAGAGCAACAGGACGATCGCGACGATCACGAGTAATTCAAAGGCTCCGAGATTCTTTAACATAGACTATTCCTTTATTATGGGTCTCAGGAAGGCGACAATACCCGCCCGAATAAGCCAAACTTATGATTGTGATAAATGATTCGGTTTATTACTTTCGGGGGTTCCTAAACTCTCAGTCTGCTATTTCCGCTCGAACCACGATAACCGGTAGCGGCCTTTGCGTGGTCCTCGGACATTCTTCAGTGCTGCCAGTATGGTGAAGACGATCACCAGTCCGGCGATGGCTAAGATGGCAGCTTGGAGAATGGGCATAGCTTAGAGTGTGACTGGCGGTATTGGTTTAATTTTAGGCAGCAACGGCCTCAGCTTTCGAGACAGCATTAAGCTCGAAATGATGCTTGAGGGATTTGAACACCCCTAAGCCATCGGCACTACCAAGCAATGCGTCACAAGCACGCTCCGGATGCGGCATCATGCCCATTACATTGCCATTACGGTTAATGATACCGGCGATGTTATTGATCGAGCCGTTCGGATTTGCTTCGTCGGTTATGACGCCTTCGGGGGTTGAATATCGGAAAATGATCTGGCCGTGAGCTTCGAGGTCTTCGATGACTGAAGGCTCGGCGATATAATTGCCTTCACCATGAGCGATTGGGATCGTAAGGACCTGAGCCGGCTCCATGGCACTGGTGAAGCGGGTATTCGTATTCTCAGTGCGAAGATGCACCTGCTTACACTCAAACTTTAATCGGCTGTTGCGAACGAGTACTCCGGGCAATAAGCCGCTTTCGCAAAGCACCTGAAAGCCATTGCAGATACCGATGACCGTACCGCCATCGTTTGCAAAGTTAATCACATCTTTCATTACCGGAGAGAATCGGGCAATGGCACCAGTGCGGAGGTAATCACCATAGGAAAATCCACCGGGAAGAATGACGAGATCGACATTAGAGCCGATCGAAGATTCTTTATGCCAGACGAATTCGGTATCTTGTTCACCAAGAATATTCTTCACCGAATACATCGCATCGTGATCGCAATTGGAGCCGGGAAAAACGATGATCCTCGTTCTCATCTTATTTCTCCTTTACTTCGATGATGCGGTAGGTTTCCATGATGGGGTTAGCGAGCAGTTCGTGGCTCGATTTCTCGGCAAGCTTGATGGCTTCGTCTTTGCTCGAAGCGGTTACATCGATGCGGATGAACTTCCCGATACGAACATCGGCAACTTCTTTCATTCCAAGCGATGAGAGGGCATGTTGGGCTGCTTTGCCCTGTGGGTCAAGGATGGCTTCCTTGCGTTCGGTAGCGACGTAAACTTGGTACTGCATGGCGGGTAAACAAGAATGGATGGGATATGGTGCATTTCAGTGAGTATTTAGAATTAACCCTGTCATTCTGAGCGATA
>DASTAO010000306.1:0-4296 GCA_035712525.1 Kapaibacterium sp. (SeqCode) | reverse complement strand
ACCGTTTCCTGCCAACTATGGTCTTTGGGGATTTCCGACGACAATCAATAATGTCGAAACGATAGCAAATATCCCAGCCATCCTAAAGATCGGTGCTGCCGAGTTTGCAAAGATCGGTGAAGAAAAACATCCGGGTACATTGCTGCTTGGTATTAGTGGGCATGTCAATCGCCCGGGTGTCTACGAAGTCCCAAGCGGTACGCTACTTACGGACATGATCTATAAGTATGCACAGGGTGTGCCCAGAAATAAGAAGATCAAGATGGTCATCCCCGGTGGTTCATCGATGCCACCGCTTCGTGGCGATCAGCTCGAAGGTGTTAAGATGGACGCCGAAAGTTTGAAGGCTGTTGGCAGTTCGATCGGTACGGGTGGTATTATGGTTATGGATGAAGACACGGATATTCCGAAAGTCCTTCAGCGTATCTCAAAGTTTTATCACCACGAATCCTGCGGTCAGTGTACTCCATGCCGCGAAGGTACCGGTTGGTTAGAAAAGATCTTAAAGCGGGTGAATGCCGGTACTGCATCGAAAGCAGATATTACGTTGCTTGAGGATGTTGCAAAGAATATTGAAGGTCGCACTATCTGCGCACTTGGTGAAGCAGCAGCTTGGCCGGTGAAGTTTACGGTGCAGCGTTTCCCTGAGGAGTTTGCGAAGAAGGTGTCTGAAGACCGGGCGGTGATTACTCCGAACAAAGTCCACTCTTTACGGAAGGGTGGCTTAGAGCCTGTGCAGATCAACGTGCCGCTCGTTGAGCGGAGTTAAGATACTGCAATACTTAAGACTGCATTACTGACGATCGCTTTTGAAGACGGTGTTTCTGCTGTAGCTGCAACTCGTAGGATTAGGCCAATATAATAGGTGCCTTTTTTCATTGTCATGCCTGCATCGGGGATAGTAAAGGTTGTTGTAAAATTTCCATTCCCGTCTATGGCGATAGGATGAGCGGTGTCCTCACCGACGATTGCTTGTTTATAATCACCCGAAACTATAATATCTTTGAATAAGAGCGCACCTTGAGGAATTACGAGTCCCGTTTTATCGAGAATATTAGCGCGTACATAAAATCCCATTGTTGATTTGCCTTCGAGCTTCACTCCCTTGACCGCTAAGGTAGCCTTAAAATGATAGGTCCCATCGGTATTAATATCAAGGCCTGTTTCGACTCGGTTATTCGACTGCGCCATCGCCGGAGCGGTCGAAGAGGAAGCAGCAATAGCTGCGACATTCGTGCTGACATGGTCGAACTCGGGCGCATCAGAGATGGCTTTGGATGCGCCGTCTTCAGCGCGGACGGATTTCGGGCTGTGGTACTGATGATCTTCCGGACTTGCTTTGGTGGCTTCTGTGCCATCGGTTGCCGAACCGCTTAAATCCTTCAGGTTTATCATTCCATTAAGTTCAGCCGGTGCTTTCGGGGCTGAATTACAACTTACGAGTGTGAGTCCAAATAGTAGGAAAGTTGATAGTGCGATCGAATGCAGTTGACGAATCATGGCATGCTCCTTAATTTATATGGTTGCCCATATAAATTAAACGAATATGCGCGGGAAATGTTGCACCAGCTTTAAAGCTTACACTCTCCGCGCTTGCGTATTTTAGGCCTTCGGTTAATATTTCGAGAACAAATGATCCGTTATCTTCTTGCTTATCTATGTATTACTACTTTTGCTTCTGCCCAGCCGAAGAAAGTGCTGTTGGCACCCTATCTCAATTTGCGGGGAGCAGGAACTCCCTCTATTAGCCCAGATGGCTCCTGGCTATTTTACACCTCGAGTGTTTCCGGTACGGCGCAGCTTTGGAAGATACCGGCCAAGGCTACTCCCGATGGACAGTGCTACTGGCCCGAGCAGATGACGTTCTTCTCCGATCCGGTTAGCGCTGCACAGATCTCACCTGATGGTAAGTCTGTCATCTTTCGTAAGGATAACAACGGCGATGAGAAGGGGCAGCTTTATGTAATGCCGGTTAATGGCGGTGAGCTTGATTCGCTGACAAAAAATCCGAAGGCAATATTTAATGGTAGTTTTTCAAAAGACGGAAAGTATATTTATTACACCTCCAATGAACGCACCGAAGCTTTCACCGATATTTACCGGATGGATGTCGCGATGCGGAAGATCGAGACCTTACACCGGGCAAAAGCCCAGGATTTCTTTGCCGGTGTTACGCCAGATCATAGGTGGTTATTTATCTCGCGTGAAGAGGGAGCTGGGAACGACCGTCTGTATGTAAAAGATCTTTCTAAGAACGATCCGGATGCTGAGCCGCGGCTAATCACGCCATTTGATGGCACTGCCTCGTTCGCACCACGACATATTTCTAACGACTCGAAACGCATTTATCTTGTCACCGATATGAATTCAGATATCGAGTACCGCGCTTACATTGACTTTCAGGATGCCAATCCGAAAATTCAGCGACGCGAAGAGGGAAGATATGAGATCGATCAGGATGTGTTCTCGAAGAACGAGGATATTGAGATCGTTACAAGGAATGTCGATGGTGTTAGCCAGATGCAAATATATGAGTTTGCTCCCGGCGCTGAATATATTAAAGCACGTAACATCCAAGGACCGCAGCTTCCGGAAGGTGGCTTCATTAGTAATCTGCAAGTATCGGACGATGCGAATATCATTGCCTTCAACGTTACATCGCCTACTGATCCTGGCAGCATCTATGTCTTTAATCGCAAGAAGAATACTACCGAGCGCATTACGAAAGTAAATTTCGCAGGGCTTGATCCGACGTCATTCGTCGGATGCAAGCAGGTGAAGTTTCCGTCATTCGATAAGGCGATGGTGCCGGCGCTATATTATCAAAGCAGCGTACCTGGCAAGAAGCCGGCTATCTGTTATATGCATGGCGGCCCGGAGTCGCAGGAGCGGCCATGGTTTAACGGACAGATCCAGTATTTTCTTGCGCGTGGTTATAATGTGCTCGTGCCGAATGTTCGTGGCTCAACCGGGTACGGTAAAGCTTATACGCTTGCCGATAATGCGACCAAACGCATGACGAGTGTTAACGATATGCGCTATGCTGCTTACTGGCTTGCCAAGCAGCCGGATGTCGATTCAAATAAGCGCATTATCTATGGCGGCTCCTATGGTGGGTTTATGTCGCTGGCGGCAATGACGATGCAATCGGAAATTTGGGCGGCAGGCATTGATCTCTTCGGTATTGCAAACTTCCATTCGTTTCTGAAGAATACCGGCGCTTGGCGGCAGAAGAATCGTATTCTGGAATATGGTGATCCCGTCAAAGACTCGGCGTTTCTTGTCGAGGTTTCACCGCTGACTCACGTCGATAATATCCGGAAGCCGTTATTTGTCTATCAGGGCAAGAACGACCCGCGTGTTCCGCCGGGTGAATCGGAGCAGATCGTCGAGGCAGTAAAGAAGAGAGGCATTCCGGTCGAGTACATCCTCTTGCCCGATGAAGGCCACGGCCTGAACAAACGCGAGAACCGCATCAAGGTACTGACGGCACTGGTAGATTTTTTGGATCGGGAAGTGAAGTAAAACTTAATGCTGGATAATTAATTTTTGCGAATAGATCGTTCCGGCACTTTTGATCAGAACAGTATAAAATCCACTCAGAAGATTTGTAATCGCAAGAGGAGATTTTAATTCATCTGATGGTGCTGTCAATACACTTCGTCCGACTGCATTTATTATCGAAAGCGCGGTAATATTTTCTGAATTATTGATGCTTATTTCCGTAGTAGCAGGATTTGGAAAGATTTGAAAAGAATTAACATGTTCGGGTGGCTCTTTTACACCACCAGGTTGTGGGCCTTCATGCACAGCAAAAAAAGGCGAAGTTTTTCCACCGGCAGTTCTGAATGCGCCACCGACATAGACAGAATTTCGGTTAGTTACTAATGCCACCAATAGATATTGGCCTGCGAGAGCATATACTGGCCCATCTACACCCGAACCCCATGCCTCTGAACCCTCGGCTATATTATTGACAAGATTTCCGTTGGCATGAGTAAACTCTCCACCTACTACATATCCACTCCCTGGATTAGCGATCGCATACACCGGGCCATCAAAACGGATCGAGAAAGTCGAATCCCAATGATCGTCAATAAACGTTTTTGCATAATTACTGACGCTCGTATTACCTGCTTTTGAAAAAGAACCGCCGATCGTTAACAAATATGAGTCTAAATAAGCGACAGATACATAAGCATTAATGCCTGAAACGCCACTATCTATCGCATTCCAAATATTGTCACGTAATACAGCGATCTTATTCACAACCGATGGGCCGGCTTTCACAAATCC
>DASTAO010000305.1:0-5806 GCA_035712525.1 Kapaibacterium sp. (SeqCode) | reverse complement strand
TACGATGAATCGGCCGGTTGTGCACCGCGAGTAAGCGAGGGAGCATCATAGGTAAAATCAAGACTCGCTTTATTGATCGTTACGAACGGAGTGAGGCCGAGCTGTTCTCGGATCGACTTCGTATCGATCGTGATGCGCTCGCGACGAGCAACGGCACCACGAAGTTCGAAGGTCTCAGCCGTTACTCCGGTTTGAGGCACTTCAATGATATGATAATCATACTCAGGATTACGAAGAGAAAAATGATTGACGCCGGAGATCGATGCGGTGAGTTTAAGTGTCGGCTGGTTTGCTGTTGTGCCATTCTCATTCGAGCTGATCGCACGAATAGCCGTCATGGTATTTTCCGGAACAATGACTAATGCCAATGATGTCGTCTTCAATCCCGGGAAAATTTTTGCGGTATCTAATTGAAGTGTAATGACAGCAGTAGTATCGCTTCGGACTGTTCCGGAAAAATGGGCTACTTTATCACCGACAACCTTCGGAACCTGAGTGACAGTATCTCCTATCGTACTCTCAACATACACAGAAAATTCTACCAGCTCGCTTGCTCCGCTGGGCCCGTAGAAAAAAGTGGGCATGGTCAGCGTCAGCGAATCATCGAGTAATGTCCCGACGCTGTCTTGAATAAAAGGTAATTTCAGGAGCGCCACGGATTGCAGGTTTTCTCCTGGCACATTACCAAAGAAGAGATACGGGGAGGAATAATTAAGGTTATAGTTGCGATCATAGACCGTAATGAGCGGTTTCTCGATCGGGATAAATTTCATCGCAGAATCGCGAAAGGTGTGCGAACCAAGCACCACACTATCAGGCACGAAGGGGCTGCCGATAGTCGAAATCTTTTCCTGACAAGAAGAGCACAAGAACGCGGCTGCCAGGGCCGCGAATAATAGATAGGGTCGCTGTAAAAAATTCACGTTGGTGGTAAACACATTGAATGGGCTGCGAGTTTGCCGAATAATAATACCTTCCCCGCAAACCCATTACGAAAAAGTGGTGTATACGACGATGTAGGAAACTGTTACTTTATGACACCGGCAAAAAAGAGCCCCAAATCATCGGATAAAAATGCCACACCCGGATATCCAGTGTATCCGGCATCTGAGGATATTTATAACCAGGAAGAAAAAGCGGAGCGGATCGACCCGACCGACCTTCTCGACGGAGAACCATCGACTAATAGCTCACTCGATGTGCCGGGAGCAGAACTCGATGACAATGCTGAAGCCGTTGGCGCCGAGGATGAAGAGAATAATTACTATAGTCTCGGCGGTGATGACCATAATGACCTCGAAGAAGATAACTCCGGAAATCCTGTTATTCAGGAATAATATTTAGATGAAAAGCTTCTAATAAATTATCATAATTATGCAAGCGAATCTTAAAAATCTGTAAAACTCTTTCCTGCCATAGCAACGTAATTCAGTATAGATAACTTTGTTTCTTCTAAGAAGAAACAGTCACAATCCGCAGAAGACAAACCCACACCGTTCTCTGCCTGAATCAATAGAGCACCCACGCTCGCCCCACGATAATAACTTGAGTTGTCTGATCGGTACCGGCCTTAGTAGCCGATATCTACCCACGCGTTTTTTTGAATATCCACGTTTACATTATGAAAACTCAACCAGCGGCACACAAGCAACTCAACGTTGCCCACGCCAAAAAAACGAATCCAATTAGTATCCGCTCGGTACTTACAAGCTTGATGCTTGTAGTAGCGATGGCTACTTCTTTCACCGATACCTCAGCACAAAGCCGTCACGACCGAATCGCCTTCGGTATTGAAGGTGGCGGTAATAAATACTGGGGCAGTTTCACCGATAACCAATTTGCCTTTTCCGGCGATGCCTTCATTCGTTGGAATATTCTCGATTGGCTATCGTTACATGTTGCTTATAATGGAGGTCAGATCCATATTAAGGCAGGCGATCGTAATGTGCTCGCCTATCCATGGTATTTCGGCGGTCAGAACGACCCCGTGTATCCCGATGCTCTGACAGGCCAGCCCAGCTTGATCCACCGTGATCCAACTAATGTTGTTCGCCACGGAGGTTGGGAAGCAATGCTTTCCTTGAATGTCTACCCCGGTCAACCGTATGTACCATACGTGATCGGTGGTATCGAATATTTAAATTTCGAACCGAGAAATCAAGATCAGGATCTTGCCTTACCTAATAATCACGCCAGTAGATATGATAAGAATGTCTTAGGCTTCGTTGCCGGTGTCGGATTTGAAATGTACATTTCCGATAAGATCACGTTCAATGGGCGTGGGCTTATCCATTTGACTGGTACCGATTGGCTCGACGATTATTCATCAGCTGTGTATCCCCAGGATCCAAATCGTAGTACAACCCAGGACGTATTTCTCACGATGGGACTTGGATTCAGCTACTACATCTTCTCCCCAAGAGAAGAGCCAGCTCCGACGGCTGTGGTTGAGTCCACGATCGTCGTAACAGCCAAACCTGTCGATAGTGATGGCGATGGATTAACTGATGACGACGAAATGAAAGTCTATCACACCGATCCACATAATCGCGATACGGATGGCGATGGCTGTACCGATGGCGAAGAAGTATTGCAATATCATACCAATCCGCTTAATAAAGATACCGATGGAGACGGTCTAAATGATTGCGATGAAATTCGTAATTACCATACCGATCCACTCAAAGCCGATACCGATGGCGATGGCTGTACTGACGGACAGGAAGTCTTGACCTATCACACTGATCCGCTCAAGGCTGATACTGACGGTGACGGATTGAAGGACTGCGACGAGATCAATACTTATCATACCGATCCGCTAAAAGCCGATACCGATGGCGATAGACTCAATGACGGTGCTGAAGTAAATAGCTATCATACCGATCCGTTACTGGCCGACACTGATAAAGACGGCCTGTCGGATGGGGATGAAGTCAACCGTACTCATACTAATCCGCTCGATCCGGATACCGATCATGATGGATTCCTTGATGGAGTCGATCACTGCCCGCTAACACCAGGCGTAGCACCGGACGGCTGCCCGCATACTAAGGTCGGCACGATCGTGAACTTCCCGGATATTCTCTTCATCGTCAATACCGATGAGTTCAACTTCAATGAGCCAAGCACGCTGCAGAATCTCTATCGCGTCAGAGATCTTGTTGAACAATGCCCGGATCTCGGAGTCGAAGTACAGGGATATGCCAGCGAAGAAGGTACGGAAGCTCATAATCAGGAATTGTCCGAACGCCGTGCTCGCCGCATCAAGACCTGGCTCATTGAGCAAGGTACCAACCAAGGCAAGATCATCCGTACGGTCGGTTTCGGTGAACATAATACAGCAGTACCTGAACCGAAACTGAAAAAAGTCGTCAAGAAGAAAGGTAAAGTTGTCGCCGTAACACCAGGCGCAACCCCTGAACAGCTTGAAGCAGCAAGAACCTTGAACCGTCGTGTTGCGATCAAGGTACTTAAAGCCTGCAAATAAAAGGCGCCCCTTAGCGATAAAAAAAGCCCCGTCAGTTGACGGGGCTTTTTTTTATCAAACACTCTTCATTAGACTGTATTTTTGTTCAATGAAGGAAAAAACTTCCACTCTCGCCCCGACGGATTCAAACATTTTACCAATCTATGAAAAAGTTTTTTCTACTCTTTATGACAAATCTCAAAAAAACTCACCAGACGGTGAGCTGAATTTGCAACTACTAAAATTCTTTTCCTACAAATTATGGCATTGGATAGTTGAAGACCCAAATCCGGTCTTTCAGGAAGGCATGTTTCAAGGATACTATCAAAAGTTTGAGATAACAAATAAGAAAGAACGCTTTACTTTGAAGCCAATCCAAATGGACTCATCCACTCCGCAAATTGAGTACCAAAAAGCTGTTCAAACGAATTTTGAGACAATGACGGCAACGATCAAGCATCACTTTGGTGAGTCCGCATCATATCATTATCACAAGATCGAATCAAAAACTACTCCAAGAGTTACCGTCGGTTTCTTTAGGGTGAATACCCCAACGGTAAATAACCCCTTCACTGAAGAGGATATCCGACTAATTGAAATATTAAAGCCCCACATTATTCTTATCTTACGGACGGTCTCAATACCCTATTTTCATTCTCAGGAATTTCAATATTATGAGAGGTATATGGCAATCTGCTCTACTATTGCTCGCGAACATTCTCTATCAGATACAGAAGCAAAATTTCTTCCGGAAATTCTCTTCGGTTATACCAACGAACAGATCGCCGAACGTAATTTTATCAGTGTTGCAACCGTTAAAAAGCACCTTCAACACATCTTCAAAAAAACGAACACAAAGAACAGAATGGATTTCCTTAGCACATTCTTTACTTCGCCGGATGACATTAAATTATAGTAGAAAATGCGCCATTATCCCTAGGGATAGTTTTTTATTCGCTTTCCCTTTTTGTGTTACATTTCTGGTGGCGCCAGTGTCTTATTCTCGTATTAACAGGCGATTTGCATGTAGTTGAACCCTATGAAAAAGATCGTACTCAGTATATTGCTGGTATTTTTTTATACCACCGTTAGCAACGCCCAGCATTCCTGGAAAAAGCTCGATGGCCCCAATGGCGGGCACATCCAGGCAGTGATCGCTAAACCGGATGGGACGATATTCACCTTCATTACCATCAATACCTCCAAACGGGTCCTGTTGCGAAGCACCGACCACGGCCAAACCTGGCAAAATTGTACCCCGAACCTTCCTCAATTTGATCTTGCAACTTCGGCTTACAACGAAATTGCTGTCCCAGCATTCATCGCACTCCCTAATGGCGATATCGTAATGCACTTCAAGAATCAAACGACCAGTCGGTTATATCTTTCTTCAGATAATGCCAACTCATGGACTGTCATCAAAGACAGATTACAAATATTAAAAGCAACTGGAAAACTTGGAGAATATTTCATTACTGTCTCATCAGATAATAAAATTTATCACACTGTCGATAACGGAGCTAATTGGACCAGCCTCAGCACTCCCATTACTTCTTACTTCTCCATTCAATGGTTAGGCGGCGACCAATATATTGCCTACTACGGAGCCAGGGATATCTACCTCTCAACTGATAACTGTAAGACGTGGTGGCAAGCCTCCTCCATTAAAGACCAAGGGTATTCCACAATCATCGATGGCATGTATGCGATGAGTAACGGAATATTCATTGCACGTGTTGGAATGTTCTTGTATCAAAGCGATCTGAAAACCCCCTGGACAATAGTCGATTCTCTTACGAAATTTTATACCGTCTCAACTAGCGGTATTACTAATATCTATCGTTCAACAAATAATGAACTTGTTGGACTTGTCAGCCTTGACCCTCTTCAAGGGGACAATTGCAAAATGTATGTATTCGACACTGCAAAAAAAGAATTCGTGACTTGCCCGTTAATGCCGGTTTCGCCGTATAATGCGCCGGTATGGCAAGCTACCGCACCAAAGAATTGTTTGTTCTCGAGCGATACACTCGGGTGGCTATACTACACAGATAACACTGCCCTATATCGTACTTCCGATCTTGGCAATAGTTGGGAAGAATTGCCGCTGCATTATCAGGACATAAATAATATTCAGGTCGATGGGTTCGGAAGAATTTTTACAAAATCCTTAAAGCCATTCACTAACGCTCCGGGTACGATCCATGGATGGGAAGGAGATTTTACCTGGATCAATATGAGTCAAAATCAAGGACGCTCATGGTCGAAGATCTCCCCACTGCCGTTTCCTGTTGCCGGGTTGCTTGGCCCTGGATACGAGCGTGGGACGATCGTCAGTGC
>DASTAO010000304.1:0-8642 GCA_035712525.1 Kapaibacterium sp. (SeqCode) | reverse complement strand
TCTACTGTGACCACTCATATACTATCGAAAATCCTTTATGACCAACTGGGGTGTAACTCTGCCGCCAAAATCATTTTCATCCAGCGCAAAAACAAGCTCAAGGTCGTCGCGAAGTTTATTATCCACCGATAACTCTGATACGCGATTACCGAGGCCGAATCCGATGGCATCGATCGGTGCGCCGCCAAGATTTAATGGGATGTTATTTTTTGCTTCGCTTGGCTCGTAGGTGGCAGGTTTTACCGGACGAACGTTGCACTTTAAATGCGGTACTCCTTTGCCAACGATTCTTGGATAGCCGACGGTCTGTACATTCTTTGCATAAAATAGTGGCCGCTGATTATCCGGGCCGAATGGTGCTAATTGACGAACCACCGCAAAATATTTTGGGGTAAGTTCGGATAGATCGATCGCGGCATCGATCACGAGTTCGCGTTCAAGCATTTCATCGGTAAACATTTCGTTAGCCACCTTATTGATCGCCAGTCGGAATTCCTCGACTCGCTCCGGCAGCATCGAAACACCAGCGGCATATTTATGGCCACCAAACGTGACAAGTTTATCTTCGCACGATTTTAGCGCAGAGTGAATATCGAAGCCTCCGATCGAACGAGCACTGCCTTTAGCAACGCCATCGATCGTTGTCATTAAGACAACCGGCAAGTGATATTTTTCAACAATGCGTGAAGCAACAATACCGATTATACCGGCATGCCAATCCGGATTATGAAGCACAATGATCCTATCACGATCACGGTCAAGCGTTGCGTCCACGATCGCAGCTGCTTCGAAGAATGCTTCTTCGTCGATGCGTCGGCGATTAATATTTTCCTCTTCGAGAATAAGAGACATCTGATGCGACTCATCGACACCTTGCGCCATCATAAGCTCTACGGAGCGGCTGCCTTCGCCTAATCTGCCGGCAGCATTAATGCGCGGGGCAAGGCCGAAGACGATCTGTGTCGTCGTTATCTTTCCAAGCTGCATGCCCGAACCCTGAATCAAAGCTTTTATACCAGGACGCGGATTATTATTGAGCTGCTGCAATCCGTAGTATACAAGAATTCTATTTTCACCAACGAGCGAAACGATGTCCGCCGAAGAAGCTAATGCAACAAAGTCGAGATACTGATAAGCAGCTTCCGGTTTTCCGAACGACGCCGCAAGCGACTGAATTACCTTAAAGGCAACGCCACAACCGCAGAGATTTTTATTCGGATAAGTACATCCAGGCTTGATGGGGTTTAAGATCGCGTTGGCGTTGGGTAGGGTATCGGTAGGCTCATGGTGATCGCAGATAATGACATCGATGCCCTTTGCACGAGTATAGGCAACAGCATCGATCGCTGTAATACCGCAATCGATGGAAATAAGCAGATCGGGAAGCCCGTCAGCGAATAGCCGATTCAAGCTATTAGCCGTTAAGCCGTAGCCCTCGGTAAATCGGTTCGGTATATGGGACACAACATTAGCGCCGAGCGAATGAAGAAAAAGGGTCATCATCGCCGTGCTCGTCGTACCATCGACGTCATAGTCACCGTAGACTGCGATCCGCTGCCCTTTTTCAAGAGCTTCACGAATGCGGGCAGTGGCAATGTCCATATCGGACATTAAAGCGGGATCGAACAGATCCTCCAGCGAAGGACGGAAAAACGTCTTCGCTTCATCATATGTGCGAATGCCGCGTTTTACAAGGATCGATGCAAGACTGTTTGGTACATTGAGTAACCGGGCTAAGTTGCGTATAACGTCAAGATCTTCCGGATGTTCTTCCGGAAGACGCCAGCGATACCGCACGTAACACTACCTTTCATTATTAATTAACTGTTATGGTAACTCACTGGCAATAGAGTTCGTGCCGAGTTTCGGTAAGTGTAATTATTTAAGGACCTGAAGTATTTTCCGTTTGATAGCCCCATCTGTTCCCAGGGAGATTATGTAGCTTCCTTGCGACAGGGATTTTGTGTCATAGTTGATCCGTGAAATGCCGCTGCTTATATGGAGCACTTCGATCGCTCTTCCGAGCATATCAGTAATAGTAAGTATAGTATTACCACTTGCACTAAATTCAATGGTTGCCTGTGAAGAGGCGGGGTTAGGGTATATCGAAAAATACGATGGCTCATTTGCAATTGTCACACTGCTTTCAGGGCCAAGCTTTACTGGGCCTGAGTATATGGCCTCGAAAGCGCTTGCTGGGACTTTCTTCAATTCATTGATATCGTCATCCGGCCATCTTGGGTCGGTTGCTCCGGATATAAACCAATCGGAGCCGTTATCAGCAAGGATGAGCCCATATTTTTTCAGAGCGACGAGAATGACTTTTGCCATACCCGTGAAGGACGAAATATCATAGCTTTCTTTTAGACGAACCCGCAAGCCCATCGGCGGAAAGGTTGTATCGTTAAACTTACTGGCAAAATGTCTTGCCGGAGTAATGTATCCTCGCTGGGTCGTATCGGTTGTGAATCGCAAGGCATGGTTGATCTCACCGGCAAGTGCTTCATCATATCGAACAAGCCCGGGAAAGATAGGTAGGCCGGCAGCATCGGCGGATGTCCATCCATCAGGACGTAATGCATTTGAAGTTAAGTCATATTTTGCACTACTATAACAAGTCCAACCGGCACCACTTGCATCCTTGCTTGAAAGATACAGTTCATATAATGTGCAATTAGCAGTATCGACAGCAATGACATGCTGATCGCCACTATTGCCCGCTCCTTCGATAGGAGCATTTGGTGGAATAGGATATGGTCCCGGGTCACTTTCGCCGGGCCATCCAGATTGATCGTATGATATTTTCACAAATGGCTGATCCGCGCCGACTACTACATACGGGATTCCGTATTCAGCTGGGCTGCCAAAATCCGGATGAAGCTTTTTGGTGAGTCCCATCTTTGCAAGATATTTATCGGAAAGCGGATGAACGGGATATTTTGATATATCGATATTCCACCAGTTATCCGCCGGAAAAATTTTGCATGGCCCAACTTGCTGGGCGAGCGATGAGGTGGCAATTATAGTGGCGGCGATAAGACAACCAACAACCTTCATAATGCTTCCTTCCTATATGAGTGTATGCAAATATATGAAGAAAACGAGTAATTGAATCACATCACTATTCACAATTCATCATTCTCAATTCTCCATCCTCATTTCGCTCGTATTTTTGAATACATGGATTATCTCCAGACTCAATTCGGACTTTCCGGAAAGACTGCACTCATAACCGGCGCTAGCCGCGGCCTAGGCCGTGCGGCGGCGCAGGCGCTATCATCGGCTGGTGCAACAGTTGTTCTCGTTGGAAGAGATGCTTCAGCATTGGAAGAAACCAAGTCGGCTATGTCAAGTGAGGCAACGATCGTCGAAGCGGATGTGACGTCTGCCTCGGATCGGGAGCGGGTATTTGCTTCGATGGAGCGTGTCGATGTTTTGGTGAACAATGCCGGTATCATTCGGCGAAACCCGGTGCTTCAGTATACAAAGGAGGATTGGGATGCTGTTATATCAGCCGATCTGACGGCAGTCTTTGAGTGGTCACAAGATGCTGCTATGCGAATGAAAGAATCTGGCGGTGGCAAGATCATTAATGTCGCTTCGATCCTTTCTTTTTTTGGCGGCATTAATGTGGTGGCTTATGCTGCCGCAAAAGGCGGTGTAGCACAACTGACGAAAGAGATGGCTAATGAACTGGCAAAATATAATATCGCGGTCAATGCCATTGCTCCAGGGTATTTCAATACCGACGCAACCGAGCAGCTTCGCAAGAATTCAGAACGAATGAATGCTCTGCTTTCAAGAATTCCGATGGGTCGCTTCGGCAATCCTGAAGAACTTGCCGGTGCATTTGTCTTTCTTGCTTCGAAAGCATCCGATTATGTGACCGGAGAGATCGTAGTTGTCGATGGAGGATTCAGAGTCTATTAGTGGTGAGGACTTGTATAGTGGTGCGGACTCTTAGTCCGCAACTATTAAGATTCGAAATTATTTCGCACGGACTAAGAGTCCGTGCCACTTCTCAAAAGCTAACAATAGAATTATGAGTAATTGGTTGTTCAGAAATACGGCTGAAAAAAAAGGACGGACACTTTCGATCACTCCTTCGAATTCCGAGTTCAAATGCATTTCTGCCGGAAGGATCATTCTTGATAAAACAATGCCTCGCGCCTTTGGCATGAATCCTGGAGCTGAGACTACATTGCTGTGCCTGCATGGTTCGGCAATTGTAAAAACAGGTGGGAATGAATACAACCTGTCTCGTTTCGACGGACTTTATATTACTCGAGGATTAGATTTTGAAGTATCCACCGATGACTCTTGCGATCTCGTCGAAGCATCAGCTCCAACTTCAAAAGAGCATCCGGTCAGGTACGTAAATTTTGAAAGCGAAGTGAAGGATAGCGATACGCTAACACTTCGAGTTGGCGCCGAACCTTATTATCGTGACATTCATAAAGTGATTGCAGAAAATGTCGAGGGCTCAAGGTTGCTGATGGGCGTTACAATGTCGAAGCCCGGCAACTGGACGAGTTGGCCACCGCATGAACATGCCGATACTCGTGAAGAACTGTATCTTTTCTTCGATATGGCAAAGCCCGGATTTGGTACGCAGTTCATTTATACTGATCTTGCTGCTCCGGAATTTTCACAGCCGGTTTTTGAAAACGATGCTGTCTCGATCGTAGAAGGCTATCATCCGAATGTTGCAGCGCCGGGATATCCGATTAATTTCTGCTGGGCGCTTTGCTCACTGGAAGATGATACTTGGCGGACATTAGCGAATGTAAACGTGCAACAGGGGTTTGAATCGATGCCGACCGGACTGAAGTAATGAGCGCCCTCGATTTTCTCCAAACCCTTTATACTCCACTCGTCAGTGACACCATGGACAAACTAGGTATCACCGGGCAGATTCTTGATCATTCTATCCAGTCGATCTTTCTTGATCCACATTTGAAAGTCGCTGGGTATGCGTTTCCTTGCCGGGTGATTCCTACTGAGGAGTATGTAGAGATCAATACCTTGCTTGAAATGGTCGATGCCATTCCTAAAGATTCCGTAGTGCTTGTTGCTGCCGATGGTGATACTGATGCTGCGTTGTGGGGAGGGTTGATGTCAACTCGGGCAAAAATTCGGGGTGCTCGGGCTGCAGTTGTCAACGGCGGCGTTCGTGATATCGAGCAAGTGGCAAATCTTAATTTTCCGGTCTTTGGGACTTACCGGTGCATAAAGGATATTCGCCGAAGGGGATTTATGGCCGAATATAATACTACGGTCACGATCGGCGGGGTAACGGTTGAACCGGGTGACATTATTTTTGGGGATGCGAACGGAGTGCTTTCGATTCCGGCAAAATCTGAGAAGATCATCATTGAAAAATTGATGGAGGTCTCGCAGAATGAGATGCTTACAATGAAGGAATTGGAACAGGGAAGTGGAGCCATCAAAGTATTCAAAACGTATAAGACCTTCTGATTGTGACAAAATCTGTTGTCGCAGTTTTTTGAAATTCTTACAAATCGTGAGGCGGCTATTAGCTAACGTAACCTATTGTTTTTTAATGAATTATGAAAAAATTTAGTTCGGTCCGTTCTGAAAACAAGAAAAGAATTCTAAATTAATTTTGAGATTTTATTTGGAAAGGTGGGCTAATTGACGTATATTTGCACACGAAAGTTCGAGCTGCCACGGGATACATGCTCTTTATTTTCACTCTAAGCCAAAACAACATAATATTTAGCGTTTCCGAACGCCAATGATTTAGTTGTATTTCATTAGAAATCAACTGCTTGCTGGCTCCCCAGCAAGGCAAGCAGTATCAATTGTAAATTTTTTTTAAAGACGATCGGAATCAACGGATCCATCCGTCTTTTCACGGGATACAATTTTTACTGTATGGGCTTACGCAGTCACAGCGTACCATGGGGATATTTAGTCCTTGTCGTTTTCATCTTGAATGGTTATTCAATGACTCTTCGTGCCAGTTGCGCTCGCACTGGGTTTTCCTCGCGCCCTGACCTTACTACTTCTCCGGTTCAATCATATCCAACGACCAACACAAGTGTGATCCAGACTCCTGCCACGGGAGCAATAACAGCAACCTATATATTGGCCGAACCTGGTTCATCGTCCGCGGTGAACCAGGTATCTGCTGCTGCTGCCAACTGGAATTATTCAAAGATAAATTTAGCCGGAACGGTTACTAAGCCGACGATGGTTATATCCCCGACTACATTGTCAGCTATTGACAATAGAGTTTTCACGGGATCAGGTGGTGTTTCAAAATGGATGTGTCTTAGCGAAGCAACGGGCTTCGAACCTACGGATATTCCCTCGACGACATCACTTGATATAGACGAAGATAATGCCACGAGATACGTTCGAATCAGCATACATTCCAACGATGAGAATTCTGATTTCCACGAACATTCTACCCCATTGACAGTCGGCTTACCGAAGCGGTGCGCATGTGATCGCATAGGCGGCGGATTCGTTGTTGCTCGTGCTGTTAGTTCACCATTTTTCTACAACGCATCTTGTATGGGACAGTACTATATCACAGTTAATTTCTCCTAAACATCGCTCACACGGGGTCCCGCCCCCGAAAACAACGGGATGTTGATAAGGCAAACTAATGGCTCCCTGCATTCTCCGGAATGCGGGGAGTTTTTAATTTATATCATCCTGTCAAAAAAAAATCCGTATATTGGTTCTGGAACATACGACAACCGTGACCTTACTGCCTTGGCTGTCGCCTCTATTCCATCACATACCATAACCATCATCAATCCTTGAAAGGATATTACAATTAAACTCGTACGTCTATACTTTCTCCAAAAAGATAACTCCCCCAGATTCTTAATCAAAGCCTCTTTATGTTTACTTCTAATGCTCTTATGCTTTTCAGAGGGTAGAAGTCAAACATATACGCGGGTTAATTACAGATTCTCAGATCATCCGGGTTCTTCTACTGTTGCAGCAAACAGCATGAGCGATGCAGTTTGTCTTGCATCAAACGGCTACGGAAACTGGCTGGCTGAAGCAAATAAAAATACTTTTTATCTCTGGGGAGACACTACCAGAGATGAGTCGGCGTCGGCGACACCACCAATCCCTTCTGGAAAAATATTCTCCGGTAACCTCTCTGCAGAGATTAATAAAATACCAACCGAAGTTAAAGTTACTACTAATTTAGTCGGTAATACGATTTACGTCTGGCCGACAACAACAGATAACGCTACTACAAATCGGACAACATTTGAAGTTCGAATTTTGGGTGACAATCGAAATGGGAGTGCCATTGCACAGCAAATTGATATTAATTATACCGGTATTCCTAACACATCTGGTTCAAGAGATGCGATCAAAAGTACGATCACGACGGTATCTCCTAGTATACCGACCTTTACGGGTATTACCCCGATAAGCCCTGTCATACAGGCAACGAATGTAAGCGGAGGATCGATCGAAGCTGATTGGCATGATACCTATGACGTTTGCTGCGATGGTGTCCATCTGTACATTGTTTGGGAAACGTATGTTGGTTCTCTCAGCGCCAATTTTGTATTTGTGACAGCAGTAAATATATCCGATGGGAGTGTCGTTTCGGGTTTTCCTAAGCAGGTAGGAACGACAGGGGTCAGGCCAACTATTACTTGTGATGTCAGAAACCAAACTTCTTCTAACCTGACGTACCTAATTTCGTTAATTACTTCTAGCGATGCAATTCAACTTTGGTGGGATAATGTACTACTGGGGACGCCGCTAACGTTAACAAAATTGTTTGACGCTCCGGTTACAAACACCCCGACAAATTATCAATTCATTAAACATGTTAAACCGGTTTTCGGCAGTGTTAACGGGACCTCGGTTGGTGTTCAGGGAGTGTATGCCATTGTTAATGGCGCAAGTAATTTAAGTGCTGCTACCGGTGACGATATTATTTTCCACAAAGTCACGGGGAATTTCTCCAGTGGGTTTACTTCTACCGGTAATGCTTTTTATGTCGATGGGATGCAAATCGGCAACCATACTCATGTCGATGCTTCGACAACGACTACTCATTTTTGCCCCGTTATAAATCAATATATCCAGGCATTTGCAAATCCATATGACGGACGGGCAACTTCGAACTATGACGAATTCCATTGCTTATACCAATTAGATCTGGGATCACCGTTTTCAGGACCACCCGCTTCGACCTGGAATACAAGCTCGCAATTCCCATTACTGATTGCCGGTGGGCACGGTACCGGTATGCAAACGAAGATCGTTTCCGAAGATATGACCGGCACTACCTTTAATTCATTCCTTTCATCACCGACAGCCGCCAGTTTACCGAATCACTATTTGGCATCGGTGAATCAAATGGGCATTCATGTATTTTGGGAGGGAGAAGGAACACCTTCTAACCGTTGGTTCTATTCTCGCGATCAGCGATCCTTTGATGAAGACATTGAAGAAAACACGTTGCTAACATATTACAACGAAGTTCGCGATGGCTCATCGCATGGTGGAACTGTTGGCGCTACCTTACAACCGAGTCGCATCCTGACGATGTGGACTGATCCAAATTTAAATAATGGCAGCGGCACCTTTCCTACCTACTCGCCATCGGTACTCCAAGCACATAATAACTG
>DASTAO010000303.1:0-13309 GCA_035712525.1 Kapaibacterium sp. (SeqCode) | reverse complement strand
CCTCCGAGCTGCTCAACAAGGTCGTCGTAGCGGCCGCCACCGCAAAGGGCATCCTGTGAGCCGAGATCCGATGAAGTCAATTCAAAAACGGTCCGGGTATAATAATCCAATCCGCGAACAAGCAACGGATCGATCCGAAAGTTAATACCGGCATCAGTAAGCAAGGATTGAAGGGTTTCGAAATGGATCCGGTCAGGTTCATCAAGATACTCAATGATACCCGGCGCATCCTGAACGATCTCCTGATCGCGCGGATTTTTCGAATCGAGTACCCGAATGGGATTCGTTTCAAGCCGACGCTTGCTATCGTCCGATAGATCGGCTTCAAATTTCTTGAGATATTCGACGAGATGGCCTCTCCACTTCGAGCGTGATTCTTTCGAGCCGAGAGTATTGAGCCGGAGTTCGAACTCGACAAGCCCTAATCGGCGATAGACTGAATGGGCAAAAGCTATCGTCTGCAGATCGGCCAGTGCATGGCTCGAGCCGAGGATTTCAATACCGAACTGATGAAATTGGCGTTGGCGCCCAAGCTGCGGACGTTCGTAACGGAACATCGGAGCGCTGTTGTAATACACTTTCTCGAGTGAGCCTTGCTGCGAAAGCTTATTATGCTCGACCATCGAGCGAACGACAGATGCTGTCAACTCCGGGCGCAAGCACATTTCTTCATTGCCCTTATCGGTGAAGACGTACATTTCTTTCGAAACGATATCGCTTGCTTCCCCGACCGAGCGCTTGAACAGGGCTACATTCTCGAAGATAGGTGTTCGGATCTCTTCGAATCCGAAGAGGCGGGCAGTTTCATCGACGGCGCGTTCGATCTCTTTCCATAAGAACGATTCAGGGGCAGTAAGGTCTTTTGTGCCGCGGGGTGCTTTAAGATTCATTCAGTACTTATTCTCCGATCTTATCTTCTTCGGTCCTGAAGATCTCGAGTACTTCTTCAGGTGTCTTTGCTTTGAGGAAGGCCTCGCGGGCGGAATCGGAATTCATTACTTTCGATGCACGCGATAGAAGCTTTAATCTCAAGCCGACATCGGTATCGCGGCTAATGAGCAATAAGACGAGCCGTACCGGTTCGTTATCCATCGAGGCATAATCGACCGGTTCGGCAGTAATGCCAAACGACAGTACAATCTCGCCAACCGCATCTGTTTTACCGTGAGGGATGGCAAAGCCTTTGCCAACGCCGGTGCTCATAATGCGTTCGCGTTCGATAATGGCGGCATGCACTTTATCCTTATCAAAGACTTTCGGATTCTTCGCAGCCAGGTCGACCATTTTCTCGATCAACTCGTCTTTCGACCGGGCAGTGATGCCGATGCCGATATATTCGGGTTTTAAATACTGTACAAGCTTCATTGTTTCTTTATAGAACTACAAAATTACGCAGATTCGGGATACGAAAACAAGGAATGGCCGTTTCGGGCTTATAGAATTTTCGGAATAACAATCTACAAACTCAGTTACTTAAGGGCTGAACCTTCGTAATTTGCAGCATGATCATCCTTGGCATCGATCCCGGAACGGTGGTCACCGGTTACGGTGTGATTGCTCTTGAGCCGAAGAAAGCGAGCCGGTTTCAGGTTGTTGAATTCGGGGTCATCGAGGCCCGGAAGCTCGATGCCATGTCGAAACGCCTCGCTGCCATTTTCAAACGATTGCAAGCCGTTATCGACCGTGCAGCACCGGATGAATGTGCGATCGAAACGGCGTTCTACGATAAGAACATTCAATCGTCGATGAAACTTGGGCAGGCTCGTGGGGTTGCTGTGGTTGCGGCTGAATTAGCCGGTGTGCCGGTAAGCGAATACGCTCCGCGAGTGATAAAGAAAGCCGTAACCGGAAATGGGAATGCTTCCAAAACGCAGGTCGAGTTTATGGTCAGGCGATTATTAACGCTCGAGGAGCAGGAAAAAAAGCTATCCGATGCCTATGATGCACTTGCCATCGCCATCACCCATGCGCTTCGTAAAGGCGAGGGGCAGCGATCGGCAGGAAGCTGGAAGCAATTTGTCGAGGCTCATCCGGATCGAATTAAGAAGAACACCAAATGAAGAACATTGTAGCGATCATTATAGTTATTCTCATCGCCTCGGCTGCTCAGGCTCAAATGCGCCCTCAGGATCTTGGCCGTGATTTCGTCGTCAAACTGGTAATGAAAGATACCACTGAGTTTTACGGAATCGTATTGCAAAAGCCGGTACCGGATAGGATCATTTTCCAAACTCGTTACGGCCGACTTGAAATTCCATTGAAGGACATCGATTATGCTGTCGATTACCGGTTTAATTTTGTATTAAAAGATGAGCTTGCTGAAAGTTCATCCAAGAATGCGATCGATGTTCAGAAAAACAATCTTTCCCAATACACCAACCAGCAGCGAGCTGAATATTTTTCAGTTATCCATACGAATACTCACGATATCTTTCGCGGTAACCGATATCTATTCGACGATAGCGCACATATTGTTCTTTCAACTGATTGGGGTGATCTGTACTTTATTTACACGAACATTTCCTATGTCGATAACTATAGCGGCGCGAACGATCGACGCAAGGATTTTTTCACCACCC
Source organism: Kapaibacterium sp. (SeqCode) (assembly GCA_035712525.1). GTDB lineage: Bacteria > Bacteroidota > Ignavibacteria > Palsa-1295 > Palsa-1295 > JAFDZW01. The sequence goes on along the minus strand of DASTAO010000303.1, from coordinate 10,730 downwards.
AGTACATGAATGTAAAGGATCCACGGTCATCGCAGACATTTATTACACCCACTTCGTTTGCGTATGGAGCGGGAAATAATTTTCTCACCGATTACTTATTTGGTGGCTTACAAATAAATTTTGGAGTGACTGATTGGCTCTCGGCAAATCTTGGAGGTGTATTTCTTCCCTTGAAAGATAATGTCATTGTTGGTACCGGCGGTATAAAAGTTACTCCGTACGAAAGCGAATTATGGAGAGTTGCCTTTGGAGGACAAGGGTTATATTCTCAAGTTACGCATACTACCCGCCTCGGTTTAGCCTTTGCCGAAGCAACGTATGGCCGATGGGATGCAAACTTGACGCTACTTGGAGGCATAACCTGGAAGAATGAAGAAACTGATACTAACCGATATACCGCTCAGGATTTTCTCATTGCCGTTGCCGGTTCGGAGCGGGTAGGCGAGAATCTAAAAGCAAACGTAGAATTATTTTTTATCTCCAATTTCGAGATCGTCCCGGTAGCTGCTTCGATCCGATATTTCCAGGAAGACCTTACAATAGATGTTGGGGTTGTATTCTCCCTTTATAAATCAGGATCTATACGGACGACGAAAACACTTGGTGAATACGTCTTCGGAGCAGCGGATTTCCCGATCATACCGGTCATCAGCGGGAGTTATCATTTTTAGTTAGACAGCCGCATCGAAGATCCTTACCGGAAGGATCATCGAGTTCAAGCCATCGAATTGCAGGCGGCGTTGTAACTGGTTTGCCGTCTCATTGTGAAGCAATCGCTGATACCAGCGCTCACGTTCGAAGATGAGCTTGCTAGCGAAGAAGATCGAGCGCGGATATTGCTTCGAGATCTGGACACAGATCTTATTGACCTCATCGATCACTTCAATGCCGACGCCCAGTCGATACTCAGCAGCGAAACCGAGTTTATGTGCAAGATCAACATATTGCTGTAAGGCTTCCTCTCCTTCGGCTGTAGCATGAGCGACTTCATCGCTGCCGCGAAGTTTAACCGAATCAATGACTGCTGCCGAAACGAAAATCACGTTCTTAAAATTATTTGGGAATAACCGCTGGATCGATAATAGCGTATGCAAGCCCAATCCCCCGTATCCACCAACAAGCAACACAGCCGTTGAAGCATTCGGATTCATTGCCGGAATATGGTCGGCATCGGGGATCGGGATATTCGTCAGCATTTCATCAAGGCGGCGCACCTTTGTCTTGACATCATCATAATGCTTGCGGATCCAGAAGCAGAACAATACTAAAGCAACCGTTACAACGATCGTGATCCAACCGCCAATCAGGAATTTCTCGATGATATTGACGACAAGGATCGCAAAGCAAAGTGCCAAGCCGACGATGTGGATAATGATCTTTCTCGACCAGTCCTTATGCTCGTGACGCCCTTTATACCAGAACCTGACCATTGCAACCTGCGTCAGAGAGAACGTCAGGAATACATTGATCGAATACATTAATACAAGGGTAAAGACACTGCCCCCAGTAATCAATAGCGTTGCAATGGCAGCCGAACCCATAAGCACGACGCCGTTCTGCATTGTCAGACGATCCGATAGTGACGTAAAACGATGAGGCAGCCACGAATCGCCGGCCATGTTTGCCATTACGCGAGGGCCATCGATAAATCCAGCTTGCGCAGCGACAAAGAGTAATGCCGCTTCAGCGCCCAGTGAAATCCAAATGAAAAATTTACCGATCTCGAAATCACCCAAGTGCCAGCTTCCGGCAAAGCGTTCGAGCAGTGCGGCATTCATTGTCTTTCCTTCGATCGGAGCCACACTAAAGAGCAAATAGCAGATCATGATACCGCCAGCTGTGATGGCGAGTGATAGCGACATATACACCATGGTCTTGCGCGCTGTATGGATCTTCGGCTCGCGCATGATCTGTAAACCGTTCGAGACGGCTTCGATACCGGTATAGGTTCCGGCGCCCATCGAGTATGCTTTGAGAAAGATCATTAAGAGACCGACAAAACCAAGTGTCGAAAGGCCGGTACTAAAACCATTGGAAACTTCGCTCGTTACTCTGCTGACTTCCGGTACGTGCGTAAGGAAGCCTCCGAAGATCAGAACAGCATGGGTAATGATGAAGATCATGAAGATCGGCATCAGAGCAGTAACCGATTCTTTTACCCCTCGAAGATTCAAGCCGAGCATGAAAAAGATCGTAATGGCTTCGATGGGCAATTTCCAGTGAGCCCATTCCAGTGGCAAGACGCTGAAAACCTGATCGGCACCGGCTGCAATTGAGACCGAGATAGTCAAGACATAATCGACAAGCAATGCCGAGCCGCTGACAACGCCAAACCGGGGCCCGAGTAAACTCGAAGCGACAACATATCCACCGCCGCCCGATGGGAAGTGTTCTATTAACTTAGAATACGAAAACGAAATAATAAAAACCGTCAGGGCAATGGCTCCGGCAAGGGCAACAGCAAGATAAGTATGATGCCCAAGGGCTCGAAACGATTCGTCCGGTCCGTAGGCCGAAGAGGAAAGTCCGTCGGCACCAAGACCTACCCATGCCAGGAATGCAATGAGCGAGATCGAGTGGAATACTTTTGGGTCTTTAAGATTACGGGGCTTACCGAAGAGAGTATGTTTTACAAAGCGCCCGAAGCCGGCTGCTTTTTCATCCGGGGTTTGCGCTTGAAGATGTTCAAAGGGGTCGGAGGTGAAGGGGGGCTGCTTACCTTCGTGAGGTTCGGCAGGTTTAGATGAAGATTCGTCCATAACGGTTTTATCGGGCATAGCCCTATACTAAGCGGGCTGAAAACGGCTTGGCTATGGGTTAAGTTCATCCGGAACAGAGGACATGCTTTAGTGTCGTCATCTTTCGTTTCACTGAGTGTGACAATTGATTCAATGGCTTTCCTGATATTGGAGGATGGGAAAAATATTTATCAACAAATTATACGCATGCCATATATTTATGATATTTTAATTTGGTTTTTATCGAAACATTTCGTATATTTGTCCGTATAATGAACAATTAAATAGCTGGGGAATAAGACTCTTTAGTTAAGCGAGATCAGTGAGAGGTGCACAGTGACATAAATGAAATATAATGAGTTACAAGGGGTGCTTTGAAAATCAGAAGTCAGAATAGGGAAGTCAGAATTGAAGATAACTCGAAACCGTTTATGGGTTCTTTCGTTATAGTAATGGTAATCAAAACAAGTCTTTCAAAAAATGAAAAAGTATTTTGCCGCCAGTGCTCTTGTTGTCGTGATCCTCGCTGCAGCTGTTTATGCTTATGCCGAAGTGCATTTCAAGAATGCATCGTTCAAAGAAGCTCAGGCTCTTGCCGCCAAAGAGCATAAGATCATCATGGTCGATCTCTACACCGATTGGTGTGGCTGGTGCAAACGGCTCGATAAAGATACCTATTCGACTGAAGAAGTTGGCTCCTATGCCGATGCCAACTTTATCTCCTTAAAGATCAATGCCGAACGAGGCGAAGGTGTTACTCTTGCTAAGAACGGAAAAGTTCAGGGATACCCGACGATCATTTTCTATAATGAAAAAGGTGAAGAAATTCATCGATTGGTTGGCTATCAGCGTCCGGCTGATTTTCTTGCCACCCTTAAAGCTGCCGTTGCAAAAGGTCAGTCAAGCAATTAATAAAACTGGCGATTTTGGCTTGCATTAAGCAGAATTAATGCAGCCGGTGTAACAGAATCCTCTTTTTTGTGTTTATTGTACATCCTTAGCCCCCCAAGGATAGGATGTTTATGCTTAAAACCCAGGAATTTATGAATTTGAAAAGATTTGCCGTTATTTTGCCATTGGTATTGCTCTGTTTGACAAGCCAAAGTTATGCTCAACTCAACAAACCGACAGCTCTTGTAAAAGGAGAGGTTCGTACTCCGGACGGTAAGCCGCTTAACGGCGTCGTTGTTCAGGTGTATCGCAACGGCGAAAAGATCAACAGCTCGAAAACCAACGAAGGAAAATTTCAAGTTGTGCTTTCGCAGGCTGGGGAATATAAAATTCTCTGTACGGAGGTGTCGCATTACAGCATCGAAACCCCTCTTTCGATCGCGGTGCTCGATAAGTATCAGGAAATACCGGTTAGCATTTCGATGAAGTCTCTCGAGATCGGCTCACCATATCCTTTTACAGCACCGGTATTCGAACCGAGAAGCTCAACGCTTTCACCACAAGTTACCGGCGATCTCGATAATATTGCTGCTCAGATCAAACGCAATAACAAACTGAAACTTTCGATCACCGTCTATCCCGATGAAGTACCGGCCGGTAAAAAAACTGCTGCTCAGACTGATCTTGCAAACTCGCGCAAGAATGCGATCGCCGGTTATTTTCTTGGCAAAGGCTTAAATAGCATGTCGGTCTCGATCACTGTTTCTAATTCCGTACCGCCTGGAAAATTCGATCGAGCTTCGGTAGTAGCCGAAGATACCAAAACAGCTAAGGGAAAAAAGAAGGCAAAGAAAACAACGGCAAGTGCAAAGACCGTTAAAGTACCTCAGACAGCAGACCTCATAATGACACTTGCAAGTTGAGAAGTAAAAGTTAAAAATGCAACATTAAAAATGAATTCGAATTTATAATTTTGTATTTTTTAATTTTTAATTTTCCTCCTCCCCGTCCGTCCCTAATCTACCGGCAACATCTTTTAAGGCTACCCATTTCTCTGAAAGATAAGGGATATATTCTGACGCCGTTACGAAGACCCATAGGTAGGCAACGATCGAATATAATTCACCGATCGTAAAGCGGTCGAGATCAAGTGAGATGAACAGCGTTGCCAAGAACATCACGAGCATCAGCACACGGAGTATTCCGAAGCCCTTAGCTTGATTATTCGAGAATCGTATTTCAAGTTTCGAAATATCCGAATAATAGGTTCTGATCGTTGCCGGATTTTTAGTCGCGAAGGTATTATACTCCTGCTCATGCATATCATTGAGCTTCGATTGAATGACAGCAACTCGCTTCATATAAAATCGGCTCGCAAAGGCAATAAGCAATACGATCGAACCGCCGACGATCGCCAGGCGCCAATCGAAGATCGCCAGCGCTCCGATAGCCCCGATGACATTGATCATCTGCTCGAGAAACTCCGGAAGATTGTACTGGAAGAATTCGATGTTTTGCCAGGCAAGCGAACTGCGCCCAGCGATCTTCGAAAGATCTTCTCCATGTCCCAGCTGTTCGGCAACAACATTGCTCGATAAATCGGCGAACATGGTGGTATAGACTTTCGTATCGTATACTCTTCGAATACCACCGACGGCGGAGCTAATAACGAAGAGTAATATCCATGGAATAAGCGGCGGCAGAAACGGTCCGAGTTCACGAGGGATGAAAAACGATACCGGTTCTTTCTTTTTCTTTCCGATGACTTCGGTATGCCGCTGTTTAGGCTGTTTTTTTAAGGCAGCTCGCAACGAATCTCTGCTCGGAGTTTTCTTTTTCAGTGTGGCTGTTTTTCCGCTATGCACTAATTGCCGGATCGACTCTCGCTTAGAAAGCGTACCGACAACACCTTGCTTTAATACTTGTGGAATAGATGTATCGGCAAGAGCCCTTCTTGTTGCCGAATCGAATAATCCTCGTTCTAACGATCTGATATTTTTATCGAGCACTCGTCGCAATGAGTCGCGGTAATTCCGCCGGTGTCTTGTTTGAAATTTTGGCTGCTGAAAGGAATAGCTTGTAGGGATAACAGTATAAGTATAATTGGATAATTCAGATACATCGTCATCGTTCGATCGTTTCGATTCGATGACAGAATCGCGTCGTTCGAGCGAATCGAGTAGATAATCGCGCAGCGAGTCGATCGTCTGTTGCATGATCGAATTCGTTACCGTCGAATCGACTTCGTTCTCGATCCGGTTGGCTTCGCGAAGATCGTCGATGGCTTGTCCGAAAATATAGGGTTCGGCGATGAAGGTCACATTCTCGATGATCACCAAGGCGAAGGCGAGAATGATCTGAGTGCGATATTTTCGGAAGAGAAGTTTTATCACTTCTTAGTTTGTCGTCCGGACAGTAAATGAATCGCTGGCAATAAACAACTTTGCCGCTGCAATATCTTCGGAGATATTACGGTCACCATCAAGATGTGGGATGATCGACCTAATAGCAGTATAAGCAGCGCCGCTGCCGTTGCCAGGCTTTAATGGAGAAAGAAAATCAATTCCTTGAGCAGCACAAAGCATTTCAATGGCAAGAACAGTCTCGACGTTATCAATGACCTGTTGTAGCTTCAAGGCAGCGATCGAACCCATGGAGTTATGATCTTCCTGATTGGCACTCGTGGTAATCGAATCGACGCTTGCCGGATGAGCGAGTACTTTGTTCTCGCTGACTAAGGCGGCAGCAGTATATTGGGCGATCATCATTCCTGAATTCAGCCCGCCTTGCTTTGTAAGAAATCTAGGCAGTCCGTTTGATAAGGCTCCGTTAACCATTCGCTCGCTACGCCGCTCGCTGATATTCGCCAGTTCGCTCGTCGCAATGGCAAGATAATCAAGAGCAAGAGCCAATGGTTCACCGTGAAAATTACCGCCTTCAAGATGAGCGCCGCCTGCTTCATCAGGAATGATAAGCGGATTATCAGTCGCTGAATTTATTTCTGTCGTCAGAACATTCTCAACAAATGAAATGGTATCACGGACGGCTCCATGCACCTGCGGAATGCAGCGAAGGGAATAGGCATCCTGAACTCGCGGGTCATTTTCGAGATGGGAATTTCTGATCTGGCTTCCTTCGGTGAGGTGTCGCATATTTTCGGCGACCTTTCGCTGGCCGATATGTGGTCGGGCATCTGAGATGCGGTCATCATAGGCAGTATCGGTTGCCCGCAATGCTTCGAAGGACATCGAGGCTGCAATGTCAGCGATCTCGGCAAGCCGTTTTGCTTTTACGAGCGCAATTGAACCAAGCGCCGACATCATCTGAGTACCATTAATAAGAGCAAGGCCTTCCTTTGCTCCTAATTGCAGCGGAGTAATCTTGGTGGTTTTGAGTGCGTCGGAAGCCGGCACTACTTTTCTTGAATCCCCACTTGGGATACTTACTTTTCCTTCCCCGGTTAAGGCTAATGCCAGATGCGAAAGCGGAGCAAGATCACCAGACGAACCGACACTTCCTTTTGAAAGAATCACCGGTAGGATATCATGCTTGAGAAAAGTCAGTAGTTGTTCGATCACCGCCTCGCGAACACCAGAGTATCCTTTCGAAAGAGCATTGGCTCTGAGTAGCAGCATTGCCCGGACAACTTCAGTTGGTAATGGCTCACCGGTGCCGGCAGCATGGGAGCGAATAAGGTTTTGCTGCAGAAGTTCTATCTTTTCTCGCGAGATGGAAACATTAGCAAATTCACCAAAACCGGTAGTAACGCCATAGATCACTTCACCGCGCTCTACCCAATTTTCGACAAGCTGACGTGAGCGACGAACGCGCTCAAGAGCAGTTTCGGAAAGGGAAATATCGGTAATTTCGCGCTTGGCAACGCGTCCGACATCGTCTAAGGTTAGGCTATTGCCGTCAAGGATCAGCACGCTCTGGTTGTGAAAGAATGAATGGCTCAAAAGGATGTGGGCGTGAAAGGAGTTCCGGCTATCTCAGGGTAGATAATTCGTAAGTTTGCACGCTATGGCTGATGTATTTATCTCTTATAGTTCTCATGACCACGACAAGGCGGCGAAACTGACCGAGCGGCTTCGCGAGGCTGGCCTATCCGTTTGGATCGATGAGACGAATATTAGCGCTGCGACACAGTGGTCGAGCGAGATCGTCAAGGCCATTGAAGATTGTAAGGTTTTTGTCATCTTGCTTTCTCCCAGTTCGTTCGGCTCCCATAATGTCATCAAAGAACTTTCGCTGGCATCCGAAGAAAAGAAGCATATTGTTCCGGTCGAACTCGAAACACTTGAATTAACTCACGAAGTAAAATACCAGCTTGCAGGTATTCAGCGGGTATCGTACAAAAACTACGAAGCGATCGAACAGGCCGTTCAGAAATTTATTACTGATCTACCGACTTCATCTGAAGGGCCGACACATCCGATCTCCAAAAAGCCGAAAGTACCGCTTTGGAAAAAAATTGTACCGGTTTTTGCACTTGTTGCTTTTGGAGTATACCTCTACTTTCAGGTGATTGGCAAAGAAACCGTGCCGGCCGATCACTCGAAAGCATCGGAAGTTAAAAAAGTGCTGGTGCTTCCGTTCGTGAGCCTCAGCGATAACAAAGACGACGCGTATTTTGCCGATGGTTTAACTTCTGAGATCATTACCACCCTTTCCAGTCTTCATGGCTTGCAGGTAACCGATAGGCAAACGGCAATGCAGTATAAAGGCCGAAAAGCTGATCTGAAGGCCATTGCAAAAGAGCTTGATATTCGCTACGTGGTGGATGGGACGATCCAGAAGCAGGGTGACCAGGTAAAGATATCCATGCAGGTCGTCGATGCCGAATCGGGCAAGACGATCCTGAGTGAAAATTACGATGGATCGTTGGACAATTTATTTTCGCTGCAATCGAAGATCGCCAAAAGTGTTGCGTTTGAATTGCAAGGCTCGCTTGTTCGCGATCAGATCGATACAACGAGCATGAAAGCCCGGACAAAGAACCCTGCTGCCTACAGTAAGCTAATTACGGTACTCGGGATGATTGATAATATCGATACTAAGGAACAGCTGGAACACGGTATTGTAGAACTGCAACAGATTTCGAAACTCGATCCCCAATATGTAGAGCCCTACTTCTATCTCGGCCTTGCTTATCTCGCACGCAGCCGAACCTTTACCCATAATAAGCGCGATATGGATATGGCTGATTCATTAGCGCGGCTCGCTCTTCGGATGGATTCGACCTATCCTGATTCGCATATTCTCCTGGCAAACATTGCGGGGGAGCGAGGTGAACTCGATGCTGCTGTTGCTGAAGTAGTGGCCTACCAAAAGCTACGGCCTGATAATATTGCCATCTATGGATATTTGGGTAACTTATTCTATAGTCATGGTCAGTTCGATCGGGCGGCAACGTATCTCGAACGGTCGGTGCAGATGAATATCACTAATCTTTCAAACTGGACGATACTAATCGATTGCTATCAAAGCCTCGGCGATACCGTCAAACGGAACAAGTACATTGATGAATCGCAGCCACTCTATGAACTGTACCTATCCAAATATCCGTCGAGCAGTTCGACACGAGCTCACTATGCCTTGAACCTTGCCAATCGCGGAAAGAAAGATGAAGCACACCGTCAGATCGAGCTTATAAAAAGTGCAGCCCATGCTTCTCCGGTTGATTTTTACAATGCTGCTTGTACCTACGGAAGATTAAATGAGCCAAAAGAAGCCATTGAAATGCTAAAAAAATCTTTCGAAACAGGATATAATCCCGGGCAAGCAGTAAATAAAGACCCAGATCTTGTTTCGTTGCATGACTTGCCTGAATTTAAGGCATTGGCTGCGAAGATGATCGAAGCCAATAAAGAAAAATAATTTTATTCTATCCGTTTCTTCCACTCACTAATCTTCATCAGTGCATCCAGCGGAGTGAGTCCATCTACATTGATCGACTTTAATTCATCGACGATCGCTGCATCAAGATATTTATTGGCGATCTCAGTAGGCGATTCAGGTTCGGCGCGTTTTGCCGGCGGGAAGGGGATAGAGCGTTGAATGTTACTCTCAGCTATTTTTAATTCTGTTTCTTCTAATTCTCTTACGATCTCTCTGGCGCGGTCGGTTACTTCCGGTGGAATGCCGGCCATTGCTGCTACTTCAATACCGTATGAATGATCAGCCGAGCCAGCGGATATCTTATGTAGGAAATGGACTTTGCCGTCTGACTCTCTGACTTCAACTTTTAGATTTCCGATATGTTCGAAGCGTTCTGCAAGTGCATTCAACTCGTGATAATGAGTAGCGAAGAGAGTTCTCGCTCCCGGAATCGTATCATGAATATATTCGCTGATCGCCCAAGCAATGGAGAGTCCATCGAATGTCGAAGTGCCGCGGCCTAATTCATCAAAGAGTAAGAGCGAATCTTTCGTCGCATTATTTAAGATGTTCGCTGCTTCGTTCATCTCCACGAGGAATGTCGATTCGCCTCGCGAAAGATTATCCCCGGCACCAACCCTTGTAAAAATTCTATCGAGGATCGGTAACTTGCATTTTGTGGCCGGTACGAACGAGCCAATATGAGCAAGTAGGGCGATGATACCGGTCTGGCGTAAGAAGACAGATTTGCCGGCCATATTCGGGCCGGTGATGATGTAAAATTCTTTTTCTCCGCTTTTGAATTTTACGCTGTTAGCAGTGAAGCGTTCTCCGACCGGGAGCAAGGCTTCGACGACAGGATGACGACCATTCTCAATCACAAAATCTTTGCCATCGGTGAATTCCGGACGAATCCAATTCCCGCGCGATGCAACCGTTGCAAGCGAAGCAATGGTATCTGCCATTGCAAGCAATTGCGCGTTGTTGATGATCGAATTCAGATTGCCGATAATGATCGCTCTGAGATTTGCAGCAAGCTCTGTCTCGAGCGAGGTCATCCGCTCTTCGGCGCCAAGAATTTTTGCTTCGTATTCTTTTAACTCTGGAGTAATGTATCGCTCGCTATTGGTAAGCGTCTGCTTTCGCTCATAGTCGTCGGGTACTTTTCCTCGGTTAGCATTACTGATCTCGATATAATACCCAAAGACATTATTGAAATGT
>DASTAO010000302.1:0-5961 GCA_035712525.1 Kapaibacterium sp. (SeqCode) | reverse complement strand
TTCTTCGTGAAAAGATTTCAGAACTTGATTCGTCGCGCACCGGATATTCGCTAAACGAATCGGAAGTAAATACGATCAATGATATACTTGCGATTCTCGGTAATATATTAGTAAATAATGAAATAACCTTAATTGCCGAAGATTTACGTTCTTGCGCTGACAAAGTGGCATCGCTTTTCGGACTTAATGTCTCAGATGATAATTTGAATTATATTTTTCATAAAATGTGTATTGGAAAATAGTTTTATTGAACTTATTAGCTATATAATTTACCGTTCCACGTGGAACAACTATTTGCAGATATAATTGTCGTTGGTGGCGGACATGCCGGCATTGAAGCCGCTGCGGCTGCTCATCGAATGGGGCTTAAGGTTCGGCTCCTATCTCTGCACGCCGATAAAGTAGGGGAGCTCTCCTGTAACCCCGCAATTGGTGGTACCGCAAAGGGACAAGTTGTTAAAGAGATCGACGCCTTAGGCGGCTTAATGGGGGAGATAACCGATGAGGCTGGTTTGCATTTTAGAATGCTTAACCGTTCAAAGGGCCCTGCTATTTGGTCACCCCGAGCACAGGTCTCGAGGAGTCAATACCCTCTGATAGCTCAACGAAAACTTCGGGAGCTTGACCATGATATAATAGTAGAGGCAAACGTCCAAAAGATCTGGATCGATGATGGTGAGATCAAAGGGGTAGTGTTAAGCGATGGCTCAAAGCTTCAGTCCAAGGCAGTAATTATTTGTGCCGGGACTTTCCTCAATGGGGTAATGCATACCGGTTTGACACAGACCATTGGTGGAAGATACGGCGAAGAGCCGACAGCATTACAAACCGAACCACCAGGAGCTCTTTCTTTAGTTACTCATAGGCTTAAGACCGGAACACCTCCAAGAGTATCACTTAAGAGCATTAATATTGAGAATCTTGAAGTTCAACCTGGGGATGAAGATGCCAGCCCGTTCTCAATTAAGACGAATGGGCAGGTATCTAATAAGATCCACTGCTTCATTACCTATACTTCCGAAGTAACTCATCAGGAGCTTGCAAAGGGGTTCGAAGAATCTCCGATGTTTACTGGCAGGATTCAGGGTAAGGGCCCAAGGTACTGTCCATCTATAGAAGATAAAGTAACCCGCTTTCCGGATAAGCTTCAACACCATCTATTTCTTGAGCCTGAAGAAGAGGATGGAGATGTAGTGTATGTTAATGGATTTTCAACCAGCTTACCTCAGGATGTCCAGCTTAAAGCACTAAGGACTGTGCCGGGTCTTGAGAATGTCGAGATGCTTCGACCTGGCTATGCAGTAGAGTATGATTACTTCCCGGCATACCAGCTTTACCATACCCTTGAGAGCAAGTTCGTTAACGGACTGTATTTCGCCGGCCAGGTAAACGGCACGTCCGGATACGAGGAAGCCGGAGCACAGGGGTTAGTAGCAGGGGTTAATGCTGCTGCAAAGGTCAAGGGATTACCGGAATTTACCTTAGGCAGGGATGAAGCTTATATAGGGGTGTTAATAGACGACCTCATAAATAAGATTCAGGAAGAACCTTATCGATTGTTTACAGCCAGTGCCGAGCACAGGCTAATTCTTAGACAGGACAATGCCGATCAGCGGCTATACCAAAAAGCGTTTGAGTATGGGTTAATCAATAAAGAGACATTCGATTCGGTTACGAAAAAGAAAGATCAGCTTCAACAATTAATCTCATGGGCTGAATTAACCAAGATACCAGTAAGTGAAGGGCCTAAACAGAGCATTAAATCTCAGATGGTCTCTTCAGGTATTCCGATACAGGATTTTCTAAGAGACTTTGGAGCAGTCGATTTTGAAAGAAGCATTATGGAGCTTGCTAACATAGAAGTCAAATACGAGGGCTATATTAAGCAGCACCGAAATCAGATAGAGCGTTCACGCGCCCATGAAGAGAAACGGATTCCGTCAGGATTTGCTTTTAGAACTCTCAAGGCATTAAGTTCTGAGGCTCGGGAGGTTCTGGAAAAAGTCAGACCAGAAACGATAGGGCAGGCGTCGCGGCTGCCGGGAGTAGCTCCTACCGATATTTCAATATTGTTAGGGAGCTTGAAATAATTTCCACGTGGAATCTATAAATAATAAAGACAAATTAATTTATATAAAATGTCAGAAATCTTTAAGGAAGTTTCCAGTCTTGCTACAGAGCAACGTAATCCGGCATCCGTAACCATGGATTCGATGAGCACGAAGCAAATACTCGAACTCATCAACGATGAAGATGCAAAAGTGGCCGCTACCGTTCGAGAGGAAATTCCACACATCGAACGAGTCGTCGATAAACTGACAACACTACTTGGCTCAGGGGGGAGATTATTTTATGTCGGTGCCGGTACGAGCGGCCGCATGGGTGTGATCGATGCCGCTGAATGCCCGCCGACATTCGGAACAAGCCCGGCACAAATTCAAGCCATCATCGCCGGCGGAAAAGAAGCTGTCTTTCGCTCGCAGGAAGGCGCTGAAGATGATGCCGCAAAAGGAGCTCTTGAAGTTGCATTACAACGCTGCAGTGATAAAGATATGGTAATTGGAATTGCAGCTAGCAAGAGAACACCATTTGTGATCGGTGCTCTGAAGAAGGCATCAGAACTGGGCTCCGCGGCCGTGCTCGTTACGACGAATCCTCGTGATGCTGTCGATCATAGCTATCTTTTTCAGGCAATCTGTCCTCACGTTGGCCCGGAAGTATTGATGGGTTCGACGAGAATGAAATCGGCCGTTGCTCAGAAAATGATCCTCACTATGATCACGACAACTACCATGGTGCGTCTCGGCAAAGTCTATGAGAATATGATGATCGATCTGCAGCTAACAAATCAAAAACTTGTCGAGCGGGCAAAACGAGTCATCATGCTTGCTACCGGTATCGAATATGACAAGGCATCAGAGTTATTAAAACTCAGTGGCAACCACGTGAAAAGTGCGATCGTGATGGCAAAACGAGATGTCAATGCTGCCGAAGCAAAAAAATTATTAGCCGATCATCAGGGCTTCGTCAGAAAAGCAATCGAGTAATTGTACGTGGCTCGTTATCGTACCAATGAATTGGTCCTCTGGAGCGTCGCTCTGATATTTGCTATTGGATTTTCATTGGTCTTATCAGAGACTATCGTAAATGCACACGATCCGTCTAATTATGTATTGGCAATTCGTCACGGATTTAATGTGCGCCTCGAACGTCCTCATGCTCCTGGCTCGCCATTACTGGTTGGCCTTTGGCAACTTATTAAATTAGTCCTTCCAATTTCTGAGCATAAAATAATTGTATTGTGCAATTCCATTTTCTTCGGATTAAGTATTGTCTTCATCTATAAACTATTTCTCCGTTTAAGAACCAAGAAGGAAGCACTCGCCGCGACGCTGCTATTTGCCACCAATCCGATATCGTTATACTATGGCTCGGTAGCGGAAGTATATAGTTACGAAGCATTCTTTGCTACTGCTTCGATCTACTATTTTTTACAATGCAGCACCACCTTACTTCCAGTTTGTACATTCCTTCTTGGCATCGCCGGTGGAGTAAGACTTTCTTCGGTACTATTATTATCTCCAGTCATTCTTTACATTATATGGAATAAGAAACCATCGGTCACAACACTGCTAATTTCCGCAGGTACATTCTTCTTTGGGGTATTGATCTGGTTATATCCTTTCTATTTACGCGATGGAGGAATAGCCGCCGTTTCTCTTGCACTGCAGCAAGTAGGCGATCTTGAGAATTCCATCATACAAAATATTGCTACTCTTGGCGGCTTTCTAATATGGGGAGTAAATATCGGCATCATTGCCCTATTTATCAGAAGGCGACAAGAACAGAAAGAAACTCCCACAAAGCAAACGATGCTGTTAATAGCTTTATGGATCATTTTCCCGATCTTGTTCTTTATTTTCGGACATTATGCAAAAGGATACATCTTGCTTGTATTGCCAGCGATACTACTGCTGGTAGTTCAAAAGTTACATGGACGTTTTACCGCAAAACAATCTCAAACTGCCGCTCTTTCCATAGCCGTTTTCCAAATTATTCTTTTCTTTAGCTTCCCGTTCATCGAACCATCGATCGAATATGCACTCCCCAAAAGCCAACGCTCAACATCCGAGCGATTAAAAACAGCAGCGCTACGAGCAACCTCTTTTTTTGCTCCAACATACTCCCACATCACCGAGGCTGACAAAGAAATGGAAGCAGTAGTAAATGTACTCTTGCCACTTGATCGAACAGACCCAATCTTCGTTGATAAATCAGCTTCACTATGGGCATACCAACGATGCCTTCAAGCGCTACTTCCCGATCACATATTTCTCGTTGGTTCGAATACTTCCGAGTCGTTGTTGACTCTATACTGGAAAGATTCTATTAACAGACAAGTACCTGTATCTCTTCTTTCAAATGCAAATGAATTTTACTTTCTTATCGACTCTCGCCTTACTACTATCATCGGTGAGCCACCGAGCAGTAAGTTAGTATCAAAAACAGATCGGGTGTCGTTGTACTATTATAATATGGAAGATAAGATGGCCATAAAAAAATATCTTTTGCGAGAACACTAATTGATGGAAATCAAACATATCGGTCATGCCGGCTTTCTCGTCTCAACTCAGGGCGAGAACATCCTTATGGATCCCTGGCTTAATCCTGCCGGAGCCTATGCAGCATCATGGTTTTCCTACCCCTCGAACGAACTGATCGATCCGGATAGACTTGAAATAGCTGATTACCTGTACATCTCTCATTGGCATCAGGATCATTTTGATACATGGTTCTTACGAAGCAGAAGCGAGGAGTTCAAAAAAAGAGTCGTTGTACTAATATCCGATTTCAAGTACAAAAAATTACGCGATGATCTTAAGCAGCTGGGATATGCAACTGTCATCGAGCTTAATTCCACGACACCGTTTCAAACGCAGCATGGAACAGAGATACGAATCCTCAGAGAAGAAAATCCATTCTTTGTTGACAGTGCAATACTCGTTTCTTCAAGAGATTGTACATTCCTAAATGAAAACGATTGCAAGCTGCCGATCGAGCAGGAGGCATGGCTCAGATCATTGTATGGCTCAATAGATATTTTTACGGCTCAATTCTCAGGTGCTACATTCCATCCGACCTGCTACACTAACTATTCTGAAAACGAACTGAAGGTCATTGCAGCGGAGCGTCGCAAAGCCAAATTCCAGCGGATCATTGACTCCATGGATCGGCTTAATGCCAAGCACTACATCCCATCCGCAGGCCCAGCCTGTTTTTTGTCGGACGACCTGTTTCATCTAAACAACAACCCGAATTCGATCTTTCCAACATCGAGCGATCTTAAAGAATACATTGCTAGTATTAGACCGGATATTGCTGATAAGATTATCGATCTATCCCCTGCTGAAACTCTTAGTATAAAAGATCATGCCATCGGCGATGCCCCAAATCACAAATTCATTTCACGAGCAACTGTAGACGAATATTTAGGCCAATATAAAAAAAGAAAGAGCGAAGTAATTGCTCAGGAGTTAAGAATGTTTTCGACTGAAGAAGGAGATATCATTACTGATGCAAAAAAACACTTCCAGCATCTCCTCGAAAAAGTCCCCACACTTGCCACTGAAGCTAATTGTATTCTCGAAGTTGTAATAGCAGGCATCGGCAATTTCCACGTAGATACTTCAAAGGGTGTCATCACAACTGAGAAACCTGAAAGTTCTTTACAGCACTACACAATAGAACTAACTCCATTTTGGATGAGAGCTATTATCAAAAGACTCATTTCCTGGGAAGATTTCATTTTGTCCTTCCGCTTTAAGATCTCCAGGACTCCTGATATCTACAATGAAGCGATCATAGCTTTCTTGCATCTCGAAACCGAAGAAGAACGAAGCGATTATGTAGCCTATAGAAAAGCGCTCCGAGACCAAAAACCCGATAGGATTTGCAGATGGC